>JACREQ010000105.1 GCA_016218155.1 Bacteroidia bacterium | reverse complement strand
TACAGAGATGATTATATGAAAGAGTTGCATGAAAAATTTCCTAATTATAATTGGATTTCAAATAAAGGCTATCCAACTGCAGAACATGCTGAAGCGATTGCAAAATATGGCTTTACGCCGTACCATCGAAAAAGTTTTCATTTAAAGTCGAGCCAGCTAAAACTCTTTTAATAATAAATAGAACACTTATTGACACTAATTTCACGAATTGACTTTGCTGATGAATTAATGTCAAATAAATTTTTATTTTAATTAATCCGAGTTCGATATAATTTGTCATTCTGAACGTAGTGAAGAATCTATATTCAAGACCAATAGATACTTCGACTTCGCTCAGTATGACATCTGGGTTCTTTGTATGGTGTATATAAAAAGCATATTATGCTTATATCGAACTTACATTAATTAGTGTTATTCGTGTCTGTTTTTATTGTGATGCCGAGATTTTGTCAACCAAATCGTTAAGTGCTTTCTCGATTTTGCTTTTTACCATAAACTGCATCATTTTTGGGACATCAGCTTTAAGCGTTAGTTTAATTCTGGTGTCACCAGGGGATGCTTCTTTAAGTTGAACCCAGAAGAAGAATTGCATTGGTGTATTTTCTCCGCCTGTATATTTTATTAATCCAAACGGTTCTCGATTAACAATTTTTATTTCCATTGTTCCCACACCTTCGGCATTGAAAGTACATGTATCTTCAGTTGCAATAACATCTTTCACATGTTCGGGTGGTAATAATGGAACAATTCTGCGAAAATCGCTTAACAACCCATAAATATCTTCAATAGGACGTAAGATTTTTCCAACCTTACTTTCTATGGTCATCATATTAAATATAACTAACTATTTTTTCCAGTTTCCTGGATCAATACGCCATTCTTTTAAAGTTTCTACTTCTGATTCCGAAACATAACCAGCTGCTACTGCAGTTGTGATTAATGAGGTATAATTGCTTAATGTAACTAAACGACAGGCAAAATGTGCAAAATTATTAATTGCTGTAGGGAACTCATATGTGAAAATTGCTGCCATACCAACAACTTTACAGCCTGCATCGCGCAATGCTTCTACTGCTTTTAAACTACTTCCACCAGTTGAAATAAGATCTTCAATAACAAGAACGGTTTGTCCTTTTTCCACAACACCCTCAACAAGGTTTTCCATACCATGTTTTTTTGCTTCAGAACGAACATAAACAAATGGTTTGTTTAATTCCTGGGCAACTAAAACTCCTTGAGCAATAGCACCTGTTGCAACTCCGGCAATTACATCAACATCGCCAAATTCTTTTTTAATAACTGCAACAAAACTATCTCTAATATAGTTTCTAACCTCAGGGTAAGACAAAGTCTTCCGATTATCACAATAAATTGGAGATTTCCATCCAGATGCCCAAGTAAATGGATTTGACGGGCTCAGTTTAATTGCTTTTATTTGTAATAAATATTCTGCAACTTTTTGATTAATGTTTTCCATATGGCTCAATATATTATTTATTATTTAGATAGAAGTTTCATTATTTCAAATTGTCAGCTTTCTGATAATATTTCAGAAAGCAATTTCATGAAGCCCGAAGATATAATAAAAATTGCAAATGATTTTGAATCTGATTTCAAAAAAAAGCATTTTTATTTTTTTACTAAGGATATTGACACAGCTTTTACTGCATTTCAAAAGAATTTCGAGGTAATAGAGGCTGCGGGTGGATTGGTAAGAAATTCTAATAAAGATGTTCTTGCAATTTTCAGACTGGGAAAATGGGATTTGCCAAAAGGAAAGATCGAGAATAACGAGTCGCCCGAAGAGGCAGCTTTAAGAGAAATTTCTGAAGAGTGTGGAATTAACGGACATGTACTAATTAAGAAAATTTGTGAGACTTACCATACCTATAAAATGAATGGAAAAAAGATATTAAAAAAAACTTATTGGTTTGATTTTAATATTGATGGTGTACCTGAATTATGTCCGCAAACAATTGAAAATATTGAAGAAGCATGTTGGTTAAAACTAGCAGATTTTAAAATTAAATTAGAAAATTCTTATCCTTCAATAAGACAGGTTGTAAGTGAGTATGAAAATATATAAGTCGAATGTTTTTTAAGTTGCAGAAAAGAAGCAATTTTATAACAAATTAAAAATACGCTCTCATTTGCACGGTGCCAATATGTACAGCTTTTGAATCCTGTGAAATTCTTCCATTGTATGAAATACTGATTTGAAGAGAATTTGATAAGTCACGTTGATATTCAACAACCCATGTTGCATTATTGCCTGCAAGCAATCCTTCTAATAATTCATAGCCTAGAGATGAAGATGCTGTTCCTTTAAAATTTATATGAATATAATCTGCTTTTAAGGAAATGTTTCCTTTTTCTATAACATTATATCTTATTTCTAATCCGGCATTTGTAAGATTGGCTGTTTCTATTCCGGTTAAATTAATTTTATTAGTGTGTTTTCCATTTAAGGTGAATCGTAATGAGTTTGTAGGTTGTATATTTACAGATATTTCTCCGGTTTTTAAATCAAGTTTAAAATTCCTGTTACTGAAATATTCTGATGAAAATGTTTTTTCTGCAGTTGAACCCGAGCCTGAAAGACTAATAAGTTGACTTAGATTCCATCTGAATTTTAGTGTATGTTGTTTTAATGCTCTTATGTCAATACCATTTAATAATAGTAAGCTTCCTTGAACATCCTGATAAAGATAATCTAAACCAAAAACAGAGTTAGTCCGGTTAAACGATAATGTGTTACGGATATTTTTATTTTGCGAAATACTTAAGGAATCGGCAACTATACCCGGAAATGGTAAAATTCTTTGTGCAATTTCTTTTGACTTATGTTTATTATCAATATTGTATGCAAGTTGGTTTGAGAAACGAGAAACTAATTTTTTAAATCCTTTTTTATTTCCCCATACAGTTTCGGGTTTTAAATTTACAACTTGTGTGAGCTTTGTTGTGAAAACTTTCTCAAATTCATTTGTTGGAGTAAATATTCTGATAAATGTTGCCTGATCAGAAAACATTGCAACTTCAAATTCATCTAATTCTTTCATTCCGTTTTCATTGTAGTCTGTCCATGTATATATTCCTTGTCCGGCAGGAACCTCCAGATAAGAAAATTCTTTTTTTGCTTCGAGTCCGCTTCCAGTTTCGTATACGGTGTTAACAGTAAATAACGATTTGTAGATTCGAAGTGAATGTTCTAATCTTCCGGTTAAATTGTCTTCACGTAAAGCTGTTGTTAATGAGGTGTCTGTAATGTCCAATATTCTATAAGTAATATCTGTCTTAAGTATATTTTTGGGATTTTTTGCTAAAGAAGATGAAAAGTGAAAATCATTTGCATTTGTTGCAAAATTTAAATTTTTACCTGTTGGCAAATAGTCTTTTCTATTTATATAGTTAAAAGATAATGGATTTTTTGTTGTGTCGGAAAGTCCTGCAAATGCTTCTAGAATGTCATATCTAAAGCTGTTTGAATAGAGGCTGTCATTCTCAGGTGCTTTCCATTTGTTAATTTCCTGTTCTTCTGCAACACCAAAATAAATTGATTTTAATTCTTTTCTAAGCGAAAGCCTGTGGCGTAAATAGCTTGTGTTTTTATTTGTTTCATCAGATTGCAGATAGCTTCCTTTTCCTTCAACTCTAAATCCTTTCCAAGTTGTTATGGTTGTTAAGTTATTTCTGAATCCTTTAAAAATATTCTGTCTGTTCATATAGTCAATGCCATATAAAAGTGATGTGGTTTTTACTCTTTTAAATGAGAGAGCTAATCCTGTTATTAGCTCATTCTGTTTTGTGTTCGAACTGGTTAAATTCCAGTCTCTTTCAAATTCTGAAGATCTGTATCGTTCCAGTGGGTCGAATTTTTTATCAACCTGTTGTACGTATGTGCTTATGTTAAATTTATTTTTAGATGTATCGCCAAATAAAAATTTCCTGTCAATGGCAATCTTAAAAGCATATCCGGCATTATTATTATCATCTTTTGAAGAAAAAGTATTCAAATCATTTTCGCTAAGTCCAAATTCGTACTTAATGTTAAGTTTTTTAGATATATTAAAATCTGCTCCTGTTGTTACAACAGTTTTTCTTCGTGGGGCAATTAGTTGACGAACAGGTTCGTAATCACCTTGTTTAATGCCATTAATTGGAGCCACCCATTTAAACACTCTTCCATTTGCAGATGAATTTATTTGGATGTAATTTCCATTTCCTGGGCCTAAATAGCTGAATCCTAAATGATAAATCGCGCTGTCGGGATTAGTGCTGAAAACAAAGATGCTGTCATAAATTGTTGTATTTACAATGGTATCTACCATTAAATAATAAACGGAATTACTGTTATTTGCTGTATCAATTGAAAAATAAGGAACTACGGCAAGTGCAGAATTATCTCCGGCTTCAGTTAAAATTATTTTTTCATTTTCTGTTAAATTTTGCTGCAGAGTTTGATTTTTACTATCTTGTTCGGAAATAACATTTAACCATAATTTTCCATTTTTAGTTTGCCATTCATTTCCCGAGAATAATAAAAAGCGTGCATAGTTTTTATCGCTGTATTCATATTCAATTACAATTCGTTTGTCTTTTGTTATTGGCTGTTTTGCAGTAAAGCTTAGTTCGGCAGTATTATAGTCGATTACATAATCATTATTTTGTCCGCGTTCTAACTGCTTGCCATCTATAAAAACACGCTCACTTCCTGCAATAATAATAATGTATGGTTCGTTAAATGCTCCTTTAAGTCTATATGGACCTTGTGTTCCTTCGGTTCCGTTAAATGCCATTCTGAAATATTTTCCTTTAGAAACAGAACCACTTAATGTTGTTTTAAAAATGTTTGTTTTAGCTTTTCCGAATTTAAAAATGTTTGAAGCTATTAAACCTTGTGCTTTTCGGTTCATTGTCATAAAATTTCCGGTTGGCTTGGTTAATTCAAAATCGCCAAGAGTTAATTTAAATGATTCATTAAAGACAGTTATATAAACTTTATCAAAATCCTGAATTTGTTGCGTATTGCCTTCCGGTTGAATTGGAATATTGTTATCAGTTACTGCTGCAAGAATATTTAAATCTTTACTTAATTTTCCTGATAATTGCAGATTAAGATTTGAATTAACAACTACATCCTGATTATTTCCAAACGAAACACCACGTGAAATACTTCCGCGTTTAATTAATTCATCGGTACCAAAATTATTGTTATTTTTTGTTTCGTTAAGTCTGTATGTATATGGGTTTATAGTATTGCCATTTGAATTTAATCTTATTTCAGGATTTTTATGAAAAAAAGATTTTTTAAAATCAATCGGAAAAGTACGGTAACTTATTTTAATGCTCTGAAAATCTTTTTGTAAAAAAATAATCTTAGAATTGGCATAATCAATCTTATATATACTGTCAGGGATTTCTATTCCGTTCTGGTTAAATAATTTTAAAGTTGAAGGAACAATTGCAAGACTGTCAATTTGAATAGTGTCAGATAATGATGTTAAATATTTTGTGTGAAATGTAGAAAGCACTTGTGCTGAGCTATGCAAAGCAAAAATTAAAGAAATAAATATAATTACAAAAAATCTCAATTCTAAGGTTTTTTCAAAGATAGAAAACGAATAGCAGAGTAAACGAAAAAGAAAGGTAGAAATTTTAGAAATTTTGAAAATGGCCTACTATTTCAATTTATCTATAGTAATATATCTGCCATATCCCATAACCTTTTTACCTGACGGATCAACGCCTATGTAATACCACAGGCCATTACGTGAAACAAGGCTGTCTTTTCTTATACAGAAATTTGAAGGATCTATAAATTCTACATTTTTAGCAATATAGCCTTCTTTGCAGTAATCAAAAGTAATAATTCCATTCTTTTTTCTGCAATACCATTTATCAAAGTCAGCTGATGTATATGGTTTTTTTGTAGAATCACCTAATACCCACTGATCATTCTTATAATTATATGTTCCAAATTCTAATATTTTAATATCATTATTTAAGGCTTTTACTGTTGTAGTATGTTTCCAGATATATTTTTTGCTGCCTTTAGTATTTATTTCCGCATAAATTGTGTCGGGTTCATTTGTAACAGAGATTCCTACAGGAAGATCTTTTATTACATCAGGTAAGCCAATAATATTTTCTTCTGATATAATATTACTAATCTTATTTCTGTTATTCTCACTTTGTTCATTACAGCTGAAAAATACGGAAATAATTATTATACAAAGAAAAGCTTGCTTAAATTGCATAGTCAAATGTACGAATTGCAAAACTCGTTTCAAAGAATTAATCAAAAAAGATTTTAACCGAAGAAATAATTAACTTTGAAGCATGAAAACAGTATTTTTTTTAATATTCATATTGTTCATCTTTAACTTATCTATTGAAAAAGTTAAAGCACAAAAAACGATAGATTCTGCTATTACATTTCCTATGTTTTCCGGTTCTTATATGGTTCAGTTTCCGGGAGGTGATTTGTCAAAACGTTATGGAGTTAACTCAAATATTGGCGGGTCATTTATGTTAAAGCTAAAATCTAATTTTATTTTAGAAGTTAATGCAAACTATTTATTTGGAAATAATTTAAAAGGTGATGCTGCATCAGTATTTGATAGTATATCCACATCAAATGGTAATATTATTAACGAAAATGGAGAATATGCAAAAATAAGCACCTTTGAAAGAGGTTATTTTATTGGTGCAAGGATTGGAAAAGTTTTTCCTTTACTCAAGAAACATCCTAACAGTGGATTGTTAATTATGGCAGGTGGTGGTGTTTTACAACATAAACTAAGAATTGAGAATGATGGAAATAACACTCCACAGATTTTAGGAGATTACAAAAAAGGATACGATAAAATGTGTATAGGATTTAGTGCTTCTGAATTTATTGGTTATGTATATTTTAGTAAAAAGCAATTACTGAATTTTTATTTTGGGGTTGAACTATATCAGGGGTTTACTAAAAGTGGAAGAAGTTACGATTTTGCACTTATGAAGAAAGCTGATGAAAAAAGAATGGATCTGTTAAACTCAATAAAAGTTGGCTGGATAATTCCTATTTACAAAAGAGTTCCGGATAAATATTATTTTTACTAATACTATGCAATTTCTTTATTGCATTTTAATAAGATTATATTACCTGACAATTTTAATTGTTTCACCTTTTAATACAAAAGCACATGCTTGGATAAAAGGCAGAAAAAATTTATTCAAGATATTAAAAAATAGTTTAGAAGGACAAAGCAATGTTGTTTGGTTTCATTGTGCGTCTTTAGGAGAATTTGAACAAGGCAGACCAGTGATTGAAGCCTATAGAATTCAGAATCCTGATCATAAAATTTTACTCACTTTTTTTTCACCGTCGGGTTATGAAATCAGAAAAAATTATAATGGAGCCGACTGGGTTTTCTATTTGCCTTTAGATACAAGATCTAATGTTAGAAGATTTCTGAACATTGTTAAACCATTAAAGGTGATATTTGTTAAATATGAATTCTGGCAAATATTTTTAAAAGAATTACATAAAAATAATATTCCTGTTTATCTTATTTCGGCTATTTTTCGTAAGGAACAACTTTTCTTTAAGTGGTATGGTGGATGGTATAAAAAATTACTTGATTATTTTACTCATATATTTGTGCAAAACGAAGAGTCGTTTAACTTGTTAAATTCTATTAATATTATGCATACTTCAGTTGCAGGAGACACCCGATTTGACAGAGTTTATGAAATTGCTTCAAATGCAAAATTAATTAAGGAAGCATCTGTGTTTTCAGAAGGTCATAAAATAATTATTATTGGTTCTGCTTGGCCAAAAGATGAAGAAGTATTAGTGCCCTACATAAATAAATCATCTAGTGAAATTAAATTTATAATTGCACCACACGAAATTTCTGAATCGGGTTTAATAAAAACTGAAGAAAGAATCTTAATTTCTGTTGTAAGATTTTCTAAAGCATCAGAATCTGATTTAAAAACTGCAAGAGTATTGCTTGTTGATAATGTGGGAATGCTTTCGTCATTATATAAGTATGGTAATATTGCTTATATTGGAGGTGGATTTGGAAAGGGAATACATAATATTCTTGAAGCAGCAGTTTTTGGTTTACCTGTACTTTTTGGTTCTAACTATCACAAATTTTCTGAGGCAGTTGATTTAATTAAAGAAAAAGGTGCATTTAGTATAAATTCTAATTCTGAACTTGAACAACATTTTAATAAATTGTTAAACGATAATTCATATTGCAAAAAAACTTCAGATATTTCTAAAAGATTTGTTGAGAATAGAATAGGTGCAACAAAGAAGATAATTGAGTTTATTAATTAGAAGAATGGTCTGTAAACTATTTAAGTTTTTTTAAAGATATTAAGCTAATAAGTTAGGTTTTTCATCGTTAATTCCAATTATTTTATCTAACGATAGATTAAAATCGTGTATTTTTAAATTTCACAATAAACAAATTAGCTTAACTTTGCAGATTAAATAAATTTATAAATGCCGGAAAACCTTAAACCTATATTACCTGATATTAAAAGTCCGGCCGACTTAAAGAAACTCACGAATATTCAGCTAATACAGCTTTCTAATGAATTGCGTCAGTTTATAATTGATGAACTTTCTTGTAACCCTGGTCATTTTGGCGCAAGTTTAGGAGTTGTTGAACTAACTGTTGCTTTGCATTATGTGTTGAATTTACCAGCAGATCAGATTATCTGGGATGTTGGTCATCAGGCTTACGGGCATAAAATTTTAACAGGACGAAAAGATGTTTTTCATACTAATAGAAAAAAGGATGGAATAAGCGGATACCCCAATCCAAACGAAAGTGAATATGATGCCTTTGCAGTTGGACATTCGTCAACTTCTATTTCTGCTGCTTTAGGAATGGCTGTTGCAGATAAACTTAATAACAGAACCGACAGACAAATTGTAGCTGTAATAGGTGATGGCTCAATGACTGCAGGAATGGCCTTTGAAGGATTAAATAATGCAGGTGATTTAAAAACCAATATGCTTGTTGTTTTAAATGATAATCATATGGCTATTGATAGGAGTGTGGGTGCTTTTAGCGAATACTTGTTAGATATTTCAACTTCCAGAACATATAACAAAATAAAAGATGATGTATGGAATTTTCTTGGCAGAGTAGGTAAGTGGGGGCCAAATGCACAACAGGCAATTCAAAAGATAGATAATAGTATTAAGTCAATAGTTTTACGTCATAGTAATTTATTTGAAGCACTTAATTTCAGGTATTTTGGTCCGGTTGATGGGCACGATGTTATTTATTTAGCCAGAATTCTGGAAGACATGAAAAAAATTCCGGGACCGAAATTACTTCATGTACTAACTGTTAAAGGCAAGGGGTTTAAGCAGGCAGAAGAACAGCAAACGGTTTTTCATGCTCCTGGGTTATTTGATAAAAGCACTGGCGAAATAATCAAAGAAGTTAATAATATTGAAACTCCACCTTTATACCAGGATGTTTTTGGGGAAACAATTACAGAATTAGCAAAAGAAAATAAAAAAATAGTAGGTATTACACCAGCAATGCCTTCCGGTTGCTCTTTAAATATTATGATGGAGGAGATGCCAGAAAGGGTTTTTGATGTTGGAATTGCAGAACAACATGCAGTAACTTTTTCTGCAGGATTAGCAAAACAAGGGATGATACCTTTTTGTAATATTTATTCTTCATTTATGCAGCGTAGCTACGATCAGGCAATTCATGATGTGGCTTTACAGAATTTAAATGTTGTGTTTTGTTTGGATCGTGCCGGAATGGTTGGTGCAGATGGTGCTACACATCAGGGAGCATATGATATTGCTTTTATGCGTTGTATTCCGAACGTTGTTATTTCTGCTCCAATGAATGAAATTGAGTTGCGAAATTTAATGTATACAGCTCAGTTGGGAAAGGGTCCCTTTGTTATAAGGTACCCACGTGGACATGGTGTAATTACAAAATGGAGAAAGCCATTTAAAGAAATTCAGATTGGTAAAGGTGAAATTTTAAGAGAAGGTGATGAGGTAGCTGTGCTTGCACTTGGACATCCTGTTAATTTTGCATTATCGGCAACCGATAAATTAGAAGATGAAGGAATAAAAGCTGCAGTTTATAATATGCGATTTGTTAAACCTTTGGATGAAGAATTGTTACATTCCATATTTAAGAAATTTAAATATATTGTTACAGTTGAGGATGGTTCCGTTTCAGGCGGTTTTGGTAGTGCCGTTTTAGAATTTATGGCAGAAAATAATTACTCTGCTAAAGTTAAAAGACTTGGTATTCCTGATAAATTTATTGAACATGCAACTCAAATGCAGCAGTATAAAATGTGTGGTTACGATTCGGAAAGTATTGAGAAAGCAGTCCTCGAATTTCATAAATTAGCCGAAAAAAAATACCATAAGGCGAAATAGATATAATACACTTGGCGTAGTTATAAACTACGCCAAGTATATTAAAGTGTAATAAATTAATTAGAATGAAGAAAATATTGTCGGTCTTTTTATTAATGCTAATTATTACTGGATGCAAGAAGGAAAAGAACTATACAGTATTTTTTATTGTTAATAATAATTGTAATCAGCAATTGAAAATAGATTATGCTATTAGAGTTTGCAGTTCTCAGGAAACAGGCTGTAGTCCTCAAAAAATGACTGATTATGTTATTGCAAAAAAACAACAACAGCTTTATCTTACAGATTTATTAGCAGATGATGGTGATATTAAAAGTTTATTTTATTTGTTTGAGATATACAAAGATGGTACTAAATCTGCTTTCGACTTTTGGAACACAAATAAATTAGTTAAAACAAAGTATGATAAAAGACTTGAATTTGTTTTAACTGTTGATTCTACATTTTATTAATATAATCTTGGCGTAGTTTCAAACTACGCCAAGATTATGGAAAAACTTAATCTCAGCGTAGTTTGCAACTACGCTGAGATATTAATATTACAATTCATCTATTTCAATCACACTATCTAAGCCAGCAAAATTTCTTGCACTTGAATATAAATAGTCGTATTCATTTTGAACAATTCCTGCTTTTACCGGATTTTGATGAATATAGTTTACTCTACTTTCAATCATATCATTATTGCTTAATTCTACTGCGTGATTTTCTTGTGTCCAGAATTGTAAATCCTTATTTCGTTTATTAAATTTAGCATGATATTTAAAAATCATCATCAACCATTTTCTTCTACTTTCTTTGGGATTATCAATTTCTTTCAAAATCTTTTTTGAAGTATATTTTTTAAAATCACGAATTATATCCGATAAATTATTTTCTGTACTTAAAATACAATGAACATGATTGCTCATTATTACATATGCATACAATTTTAATTGTTTTTGTTCTTTGCAATATTTTAGACTTTCTATAACAATATCCCGGTAAACTTTTCTGGTAAAAATATCAGCCCAGTCAACTACTTGAAAAGTTAGAAAGTATATTGCATTTTGATTTTTTATTTGATATCCAGTTGGCATATATCAAATTTAGAAAATAAATATTTAATATAAAAGTGTAGTTACAAACAACAAATATAATATAGCCTGAGCGTAGTTTCAAACTACGCTCAGGCTATAAATTTAATATCTCAGCGTAGTTACAAACTACGCTGAGTATATTATTACAAGAAAAACAAAATAATTCCACCAACAGCGATTATAGCACCAATAACTTCACGAAAAGTAATTTTTTCTTTAAAAAACCATATAGAAAAAGGAATAATCAAAACTGGTGTGATTGATGTTATTGTTTGTACAATTCCCGGATTTGCATATTGAATTGCAAGTAATGAAAATGAGATTCCCAGAAATGGACCAAAGAATGCACCGACAGTAAGTATTCCAACTGCTTTAATATCTTTTAATGATGTAATAACATTATTCCATCTTTTTAGAAATGTTATTAATAATATAAATCCTAATACACCTGCAAATAATCGAATCTGAGTAGCAAAAAATGGATTGGATGTACTTTGTAAACCGATTTTGCTAATAACCAATCCTGTGGCTTGTCCCATTGCGCCAAGAAATGCGAAAATGATTCCCTTAACATTATGCCGTAATTTGAATGTGTTTTTTTCTCCATTAGTATTTTGGGGCTTTGTTATAATTACAATTGCAATACCTGCTGTTGTAATTCCCATCCCAATAAAATCAAGCAATTCGAGTTTCTCGTTTAAAGCAAACCAACTTATAAACGCAGCTAAAGCCGGTGCTAAAGACATAAGAAGTAACGAAATTCTGGGTCCTATAATTGTAAAAGCTTTGAATAAAAACAAATCACCAAGAAAAACACCTATAAATCCTGAAAGTGCAAGCCATAGCCAGCCTTTTAAATCAATATCATGTGGAAAAAATGAATTGAAACGAATATATGAAAAACAACATAAAAATATTATCCCAATAATTAAACGCCAAAGATTAACAGATAAAGAACCAATTCTTTTTCCTGCTCCTGTAAAGGCTAATGCAGTAATTGTCCAGAAAAAGGCTGTTAGTAAAGCTGCGAATTCGCCAAGGTGAGATGAAATCATTTACAAACCTACATGAATTTTATAAAAACAACAAACGCTAAGTCAGGAATCAACTAACTTAGCGTCTGCAACTATTAAAATGAAACTATTCTACTACTAATTTTTCTCTTTGTATTAGTTCACCATTTATTTCAATTGAATAAATACCATTTTTTAAATCACCTTTTTCAATTGTAATAATGTCTGTTGTTATATCTTTATATAATCTGACTGTTTTTCCTGTAATATCTGATATTGTTATAGTGCATGGCTTTTTATCAGTATTACTGAATTTTATTGTTGTAGACTTTGAAAATGGATTAGGGAAAACAGATAATTCAGATTTAACAATAACGTCTTTAATATTTGTTTGGCTCATAATTGCAGCATTTGTGGTTCCATGACTTGTTGCTAAGCTGTTTGTCTGTTCGAAAATAATATTACATGCCTGATTTGAGTAGTTTGTAATCATGAAAATATACCATTCTCCGGTTACTGCATTGGCAATATTACAATCTTCTTGCCACCCAGTACTAAAACTACAATCTACTAAATTTCCGGAAGGATAAAATGAAGGATTTACAGTATTATTTGGACACGATGTGCAATTTGCGGTTAATTGACTTGTACATGGAGCAGAGGGTGATGTAAATGGTCCCCAGCAAACAAAATCTACATCCTGAGCAGGGTTAGTAGAAAGATGAATATTAATTGGACCGGAATCGGCTACTTGCATATAATACCATGCCGGATTTGGTTGTGATAATAAACAGCCATAGTTTGGACCAGCTTCAGCAGTTCCTGAATTAACTCCGGCAGGAAAAGTATAAGTTAATCCTGTAGTGAATGGTAGAGCTGTGTTGCAGTAGTTATTTTGTGAAAAACCAGCAAAATTTATACACCAAATAATAAATAGTAGAATGTAAATTTTCTTCATAATAGTTTAATTTAGTTTTTAAGCTTTAATATTAATAAGACAAATTAGGATTTATTTTGGTTGTCCGAGTTTTAAGATTTTAAATAAAGTTATGTAAGTTGTATAAAATCAGCAAAATAAAATTATAATATTATCCTAATCGAAGACGAGGATTTAAAATGCTCTTACTTTTGTAATGCTTTTTTCAATAAATCGCATATAGTTTTTTATTTTTCTAATAGTTGAACATCCTCGTTGCAAACGAGGACGAGGTGTATATAAACATTAATATTACTGTCTTAATAATTTTATCAATGCTTTTTCAGGAATAATGTAAATCAATGATATTTCTAGCCCACCTCGTGCATTTGATGCTACAGCAAAGTTTGAAACATTTATGTCATATGTTATACAGATATCAAGCTGGTTTCTGTAATTAAACCGGGTATAGGTTATAATTGCATCATTAAACCGATAATATGCACCAAAAAATACACTTGAAGATTTCAAAACTCCTGTATACCTTGAGTTATTACCGAGATTATATTTTATTATTGCACCTGTATTAATTTCTTTGGAAGGTCCTTGTTTCATAATTAGTATTGAAGGGAAAAGTGTAAGGTGATTTGGTGATAAAAGAAATGAAACATCTGCATGTCCACACCAACGAATATTTAATTTTTCTACATCAGATAAAAAATTATATTTTGGTTTATTAACATGAAAAGCTGATAATCCAATATTAAACTTTGTTTTATTTTTAAAACGATGAGTCCATAATACCCCTGTAGTAATGTCAAGAAAATTATAATTTTCTTGATAATTAACTTCACCACTATACAAATTTGGATTTATTATATTACCATCATATTGGCTGTTCCAAGTTAGTTTATTTGCGTCAAAGTGCTTTTGAGACCATGCTCCCTGTATCCCGATTTTTAAGTAGTTTGTTTTATTAATTTGAACTTTTGATGCAACTGACAAATTTATTTGAGATATACTCATATTCCCATCACCAGCAATGTCTTTAAAAACAAATAACCCTGTAGATAATTTTTCTTTTAAGAAAGAATAATCTGTAGAAAAGGAATATGTTTTAAATGAATTTTTTGTAATACTTTTCCATTGATTCCTGCAATTAAGAATAAATCGTCCCTTGCCTTGAAATTCACCAGAAAGAGCAGGGTTAATCATTAAAGGTGAATTGTTAAATTGAGAAAAGTGAATGTCTTGAGCACAGCAAAAGAAAACATTAATGAGAATAATAAACAATATGAAAAAATGTTTAATCATTCTTTATCTTATTAGTGAGATATTTCCTTCTTTTTTAATAGAGCTTCCATCTGCGGTTGATGTTGCAGTAATGTAATACATAAAGACGTTTGCATTCAATTTATTCCCATTATATGTTCCATTCCATCCTAATGACAAGCTTCTGGATTCGAAAACTTTATTACCCCAACGATCATAAATAATAAAATATATATTGTCAACATTTTTACCAACAGCATACAATACATCATTATTTCCGTCATCATTAGGAGAAAAAGCTGAAGGAACATCAAGATAAACTATACAGTCTTTTACTATTAGATTTGTTGTATCGCTTGTAGATCCACAAAAATTTGAAACTGTAACAGTGTATATTCCATTATTCTGAACTATATGTTGTGCTAATGTACTGCCATCATTCCATAAGTAATTACTTCCTTGGTTGTACGCATTCAAAGTTAATTGTTCGCCTAAACAAATGACAGTATCTCTAGGAAAATTTAGAATGGGAAATGATAATTCTGTTACTGAAGTAGTATGGCTAGTTTGACATAAAGCAGAACCTGATACAGTGACAGTATAATCGCCTGGGTTTGTAATAGATAAAACAGGTTCATTTGAACCATTTTGCCAATGATAATTAAATGGAAAACTTCCTTGTTGTGTAACATTTAATACTAATGGTTCATTTGAACAAAATGTAGTATCAAAGGGGAGGTTTATTGTAAGTAAAGGAATCTTTGTTACAAGTATAGAATCAGCTACTTGACCACAAATATTGCTAACAGTAACATTATATTGTCCAGTTTGAGATATTGTATATGTTGAATCAGTGGAATTATCTTGCCATAAATAAGAAGCATTGAGTGATGATATATTTAATATTAAGGCTTCATCATGGCAAATTATAGTATCATTTCCTAATTCTATACTAGGTAAAGAATTATAAGTTACATTAATAAAATCTGATTTATTGCAATTATTTACTGTTGCAGTAACCCAATAAATTCCTTGTTGGGTAACATTGAAAGTTGGATTTGTAGAATTATCAAGCCACTGATATGTTGCGTTTGGAGTTGTTACATCCAATGTCAAAGTTTCTCCTTGGCATAGAGTTGTATCATTTCCCAAATCAATTATTGGCAACGGATTGTAGTTTACAACAATAGAATCAGTTGCGGTTCCACAATTATTTATTGCTTCAACCCAATAAGTACCTGATTGTGATACAAGAAAAGTTTGATTAGTAGAATTGTCTTGCCATAGGTAAGTTGCATTCGGAATAGAAGCATTCAAGTTCAATGTTTCACCTTGACATAATACAGTATCAATTCCAAAATTAATTGTAGGGGTTGGGCAGTATTCTTTAATAATAAAATCATCAAACCAAATAGCATATTGTGCCCACCCACCACTTAGAATATTAAATTTATGATTTCCTGCAGTCATAGTAACAACAAAACAATATTGTGTCCACTGGGTATTTACAGGGACTAGCTGATTTGGTCCTACAGGATTTCCATCAACTCCAAAAGAAAAATGAGAATCAGAAGTATTTTGTCCTGGAGCTCCATGTATTTGTGGACCACAGTACCATACGCATAATTCAATTTGCTCTCCTCCAACAAAGTTCATACTGGATGTAGTTATATGATCTCCTCCTGCATAGAAATAAAGATATCCTACCCCACTATGCGCTCCAAGAGTATTAGCATAACTTGTGGTGTCCCAAGAGCAACCCAATTTTCCAACAACATATAATTGATGTCTACCATCTACAACCCTTCCAGCGTCATTAAAGCATGTGTAACCAGTAGGACAATGACACCCGGTATTTAGACCTAATTCAAAATCAGAGTTTGGGAAAATTTGAGATTGACTCTCAATTATAAAGTAGACAATAGAAAATAACACTAAAATAAATTTTAAAGCCATCTTAAGTTATATAGCTGTTAATGCATATTCAATATCTATTTTGGTATATTTGATTTATCCATTTAAAGGATAATCAAATTTACAAATAAAATTATGAGTAAAAATTGAAGTGTTTTCATTAATAAACCTATTTTTTAATTACAATATTTTCACAACATACGTTTTTAGTAAAAAATTTTTATTCCTTATGACTATTTGGATTTTATTATTTAATACAAGAATCGTATAAATAATCTTTCCTAAATGTAGTTTCTATCTATTCATTATTATTATTTTTTTGGTGCCTTATACCTTCTCCAGAATTTATAATTTGTAAAAGAAGAATATCTAATAACAATATCTACAAATTTAAAGCGCATAAATTTATAAAGCAGATAATATGTTAACCATGCAAAGAGGAAAATAAATGTAACCTGAAGTGCATTGTAAATTAATTCTTCGTACCATAAAATTGAGCAATTACAACGACCGTATTTTTCAAAAACCAATGTTAATACTATCCATGGAAGATTTAAGAAAACAATCCATACAAGTGTTATAAATAAATGTGGAGTTTCTATTGCTCTAGACGGGCAATTATTCATACAACGCATACAACTTTCGCAATCGAAGCTCCAGTATGGTCTGTCTCTTTTCATTTCCAAAGCCTGCACTGGACATTGTTTTACGCATAAACCGCACGATGTGCATTTTGAAGTTGCAACAAAAGTTTTTGCAAGCATAAAACGAGCCATGAAGAAATAACCAATACTTATCGGAATTAATGCTAAATCAAATGGCAGACTATATAATGCAACATAAGATCTTTTACCTTGTAACATTTTGCCTGAAAACTTATCGATTTTCATTTTTATTCTTTCGAACATTGATGTAACAACCTTTTGTTTTAAACCAGGGTGTAAGCTTATCCAGTTTGAGGGTAAGTCAATAGGTTGAAGTCCTTTTACCGAAAAACCTTTAAAAAAGAATACTATTGCAGGCAGTATTTGGGCTATTCCACTTAAACCGGGAAGAAATAATTTAGATAACTTCATTCCGGCTCGTGTGTTTGCCATAAAAAAATCGGCGTTTTTTATTCTTGGGAATTTAAAAATAAAATATAAAACCAATGGTGGTATATTAAAACCGTGAGTAGGAGAGATGATGCCAATTAATTTTTTGCCTTCTGTTTCTTCTATTTCAACTTTTTTGCAATTTTCAATATTAATTACTTCAATTGGAATTTCTGTAGATTTAACATTATCGCTAATCCATTCTGTAACTCGTTTTGCATTACCTGTTCCTGAGAAATAATATAAATAGACTTTTGAGTACAAGGTGATTTTTTTATTGTAAATATATGTAGTTTATCTTGATGTCATGTCTTTCGACCTGACATTTTTTTGCAAGCAGTCGGGTCGAAAGATCTGACTTCAATTTTAAAAACAAAAGCCCAAAAACAATTGTTTTTGGGCTTTATATTAAAAACTAGTTAGGTCTTAATCTAAAATTACTTTTTCTGGCAATTGAAACCAGTATTCATGTAAGAGAACTCTACCATCTAAAGTTCTTAACCTTCTTTTATAAACATCAATAACAGAATTAAAAAGCATATCAGTTACTCCAATTTTATATACTTCGCCAACCTTTTCGCTAACAACAGTATATTTATTATGCTCTAAAACCTTTGTTAAAAATTGAAGGCGGCTTTCGTCTATCCCTGTTTCAACAACACTACATCTTGTGCCATTGATATCTTCAACTATATGTTTTGCTTTAAATGCTGGCATTTTATTA
This sequence comes from Bacteroidia bacterium, assembly GCA_016218155.1. NCBI lineage: Bacteria > Pseudomonadati > Bacteroidota > Bacteroidia > Bacteroidia bacterium. The sequence continues at coordinate 241,198 of JACREQ010000105.1, read as the reverse complement.
GAATTTTCGATTTAGGAATTTGAATTAAATTAGCGAACTAAACTGGTAAATAGCTTCATAAATTGCAGCAACAAATCCAACTAGAAAAACACCAAATACACAAATTAATAAACCAATTTTTGCTGGTGTATCTGTTTTAAAATATGGTATGGGATTATCACTTGGCTCTATAAACATTGCTTTTATAACTCTTAAATAGTAGAACAATGATATTGTTGCATTTAAAACTGCTATTAAAACTAATATATAATATTTGTAATCATTTAAACTTGCAACGCTTGTAAATAAGAAGAATTTACCAAAGAAACCAGCAACAGGTGGAATACCAGCTAAAGAGAAAAGTGCAAGCGTCATTAATAAACTTAATTTTGGATTAGTTTTATAAAGACCATTATAATCTCTCATATCTTCCTTGCCAGAAGCGTTAGCAATTGCAGAAACAACACCAAATGCACCAAGGTTAGTAAGAATGTAAATTAACATGAAATACACAACAGAAGTTACTCCTGCAGCATTTGATCCCATAATACCTAACAAAATAAAACCAGCTTGTGCAATAGAAGAGAAAGCAAGGAAACGCTTCATATTATTCTGACGAATGGCAAAAAGGTTACCTATTGTCATTGTTAACACTGCTAAGACATAAAGTAAGATTGTCCACATTTCAGCAATCTGACCAAATACTTTATATAAAACAATAGTGAAAATAAATACTGCAGCACCTTTTGATATTACTGATAAGTATGATGTTACATTAATTGGAGCACCTTCGTAAACGTCTGCTGTCCATAAGTGGAAAGGAACTAATGAAATTTTAAATCCCATACCAGCAACAAAGAAAATGAAGCCTAAAATTTGAAGGCTTTCTTTTCCGAAATTAGCAGCAACTTCAGTAAAATAAACAGAACCGGTTGTTCCATAAATCATAGAGATACCAAATAATAAAATTCCAGAAGATAATGCAGAGGATAGAATCAATTTAATACCGGCTTCTGCAGAATTGTTTTTATGTCTATCGAAAGCAGCTAAAGCAGCTATTGGAATTGTTGCTAACTCTAAACCTAAGTATAACATTAAGAAATCTCCTGAAGAAATCATAAAGTACATACCAACTAATGTAGATAGTAACAAAATGAAATATTCACTTATTTTACCATGATTTTCTTCTTTCTTAATCCATGCTGATGATTGAAGAAGTATGATAAAAACACCAACATTTAAAATGTTTTTAAGTGTAGCTCTGAATAAATCGTTTTGATACATTCCACCAAATAGTTTTCCTTCTTGTATTGGTAAAAAACCAACTATAGTATGCAATAAGAAAAGTATTATTGTAAGATTTATAATGACATGTTTAGACTTATCTGAAATAAATATTTCACCTATAAGTACTATTACTGCTACTAATATTAGCAGCAATTCGTGTCGCATTGTTAAGAAATCTTGTAAATTCATCATAATGTTCAGAAAATATAATTATATAAATTACCAAACCTGGCTTAATCGTTCTACAATTGGAGTTAAACTATCCATGATAGTATTTGATAACCAAAGTGGTGCAATACCAACTCCAGCAACAGCAATAACTAATGTGCCAACAGAAAGTTTTTCAAACCATTTAGCATCTTTTAAGCTTAGATATTCATCGTTTTTAATTGGTCCGAATAATAAACCTCCAACAACTTTTAAGATATATACCGCTGTTACAACTATTGATGAAACAACAATGATAGTTGCAACTCTGTGGAATAAATCAGGATGTTGGAAAGCACCAACAAAAACTGTCATTTCAGCAACAAAACCGCTTAATCCAGGAAGTCCCAGAGAAGCAAGACCTGCAATTACGTAAACAACAGATAAGAAAGGAATAACTTTCATTAATCCACCCATTTTGTCAACAATTCTTGTATGTGTTCTTCCGTAAATCATTCCAATTAAAGCAAAGAAAAGAGCTGTCATTAAACCATGAGAAATCATTTGAATAATAGCTCCGTCCATAGCTGTTTTGTTCATCATTAATAATCCCCAGATTACTAATCCACAGTGACTAACTGATGAATAAGCATTGATATATTTTAAATCTTTTTGCCAGATTGCTCCAAATGCGCCATATACAACAGATATTGTAGTTAAAATAATAAATATCCATCCAAGTTCATGAGCAGCTTCTGGTAATAAATACATTGCAACTCTGAAACAGCCATATCCTCCAAGTTTCATAAGTACACCTGCATGTAACATTGAAACAGCTGTTGGTGCAGAAGCATGACCATCGGGTGACCATGTGTGGAATGGGAACAATGCTCCTAAAACACCAAAACCAAGGAATAGGAATGGGAAGAAGAACATTTGTAATTCTGTTGGAATATGAACTTTAGCAATTTCTAAAAGGTTAAATGTATAATGTCCGTCAGGTGAAGAGTTAAAATACAATCCTAATAATCCTACCATTAAAAGTGCAGAACCTCCCATTAACATAAGAGTAAGTTTCATTGCAGAGTATTCTTTCGGACCGGTTCCCCAAATACCTATTAACAAATACATTGGAATAACTGCTATTTCGTAGAATAAGAACATGGTAAATAAATCAATAGAAATAAAGAATCCGAAAACTCCAGTTGCTAACAGAATAAGCGAAATAAAGAATTCTTTTTGCAGATAAACAACTTCCCATGATGCTAGAATTCCTGTTATAACAACTATTCCGGTAAGCATTATCATCGCAACAGAAATTCCATCAACACCAATACAATAATGAATATTAAGAGTTTTAAACCACTCAACATCCTGATAAAAAACCATAGCATCAGTATTTCCGGCATTTCTAACTGCAAAATATGCAAATAGTAAAACTACAGCAGTTACTAATTGTGCAAACATTCCTGTTAATGCCATCCAGCGCACCATATTATGCGAACGGCTTAAAATAATACCAATTATGGTTAGAACAGGAATTAAAACGAATAATGATAAAATATTCATGTTTCTTAAATTTTCAGTTTAATTTAACCAATAAGCAAAACATAATACTAAAATAATTGCACCTGATACAAACACAAATGCATATTGCTGAACCTGACCTGATTGCAAATCCCTCATTTTAAATGATGATTTTTGAATTACCCAGGCTATAGAATTCATAAATCCATCAATTACATGTCTGTCAAACCAGGCAATAGGTTGTGATACTAAATTGAATAGGATTTTTCTAGTTACAAATAAATAAATTTCATCAAAATAAAATTTGTTTAATGTAGCTGTATAGAATATGCCAAGTGATTTAGAAATTTTATCAGGAACCTTACTTTCTTTATAATAAAGTAAAAATGCAATTAATATTCCTAGAACAGCAATAGCAACAGAAGGAATAGCAATACTATAATTTAAATGAGTCTCAAAAGATTTTCCATCAGATGTAATTAAATCGTGGAAAGGAACAAATCCGGCAACTATAGAGGCTAAAGCAAGGAACATTAGAGGACCTGTCATTACTAACGGACTTTCATGTGGTTCGTGATGATAGTGTTGTTTTTTTCCAAAGAATACACTGAAAAATAATCTAGACATATAGAATGCAGTTAATCCTGCTACGAATACTGATGAGTAGAAAATTAAGCTGTTTTTCTCAAAAGCTGCAACCAAAATTTCATCTTTACTCCAGAATCCTGCAAAAGGTGGAATACCGCAAATTGCTAACCACGCAATAGTAAAAGTTATAAAAGTAATAGGCATGTATTTTCTTAAACCGCCCATATTTCTTAAGTCGTTATTATGAACAGCATGTATAATAGATCCAGCACCTAAGAAAAGAAGAGCTTTAAACATAGCATGAGTAAACAAATGGAACATTGATGCCATATATCCAACACCGGCCTCGTCTCCATATTCTGAAACTCCAAGAGCCAAAATCATATAACCAATTTGCGAAAGTGTTGAAAACGCTAGTATTCGTTTTATATCAAATTGTGTACATGCAATTATTGCTGCAAAAAGCGAGGTAAATGCACCCACATATCCTACTACCTCCAATGCACTTGGTGCCTGAAAATGGAATACAACAAACATTCTTGCAACTAAATAAACACCAGCAACAACCATTGTTGCAGCATGAATTAATGCAGAAACAGGAGTTGGACCTTCCATAGCATCCGGTAACCAAATATGGAATGGAAATAAAGCAGATTTACCAGCACCACCCATAAAAATAAGAAGTAAAGCCCATGTAATAGCACTTACTCCCATAAATGAAGCAGCGGTTATACTCTGGAAAATATTACCATCACCACTAGTAAGAACATCAAAATCAAAAGTTCCTGTAAAATAAGAAACGATTAAAATACCTACTAAAAATCCAAAGTCAGCAAAACGAGTAACAATAAACGCCTTTTTTGAAGCTGCAACTGCTGATGGTTTTTGATAATAGAAGCCAATCAATAGGAATGATGAAACTCCAACTAATTCCCAGAAAATATACATTTGAAAAATGTTAGTTGCTAAAACAAGACCTAACATTGAAAATGTAAATAAAGAAAGGAAAGCAAAAAAGCGTTGAAATCCTTTTTCGCCTTTCATGTATCCAATACTGTAAATATGAACCATTAATGAAACAGTAGTAATTACTACAAGCATCATTACAGAAATCGGATCAAGTAAAACTCCCATGTGAATTTTAAGAGTGTCAGTAAAAGCTAACCACTCTGAATTAAAAGCTGTAATTGCCTTAAATCCTCCTTCTGGTTCTCCGGTTTTAAAGAAGTATAAATAAGCTGTAAAGTAAGACAATACAGTTATTGTTAAAAGGCCTAATGTACCAAGAATACCTGCTAATGAACCTTTCATTTTCATTCCGAATAGTCCCAAAATAAGGAACATAAAAACCGGAATTAACGGTATCCAAATAGTATATGCGTAATTAGTCATATCTTAAATTTTCAATTTATTAGTACTTCATTTCGCTAATATTTTCTACCTCAATATTGGTAAATCTTCTGTATATATTAATAAATAATGCAATAGCAACAGAAGCTTCAGCAGCAGCAATAGCTACAATAATTAAAGCAAAGAAATGCCCTTGAAGCTGGTGAGGAAACAAATATTTATTAAAAACAAGAAAATTAATATTTACAGCATTTAAAATAAGCTCAATTGCCATTAACATCGTAATAAGATTACGACGAATAATAAAACCGCAAACACCAATAAAAAACATTGCAGTGCTTACAATTAAAAAATATTGAATTGGAATTCCCTGTATCATGGTTTTAATTTTTTAATTTCCTTTTTTAGCAATTATTACAGCAGCAATTAATGCAGCAAGTAGTAAAACACTGATTACTTCAAATGGTAAAGCATAACCGTAATCTCCGGTATTCATAAGTTGAGTTCCAACAACTTTCATATCAACTACTAAAGCAGGTTGAGTTGAAGCAACAAAGGGGTACTTCATTATTGACCATATTGCAACACCACAACCTAATAATCCGGTTAAAGCTCCCGCAAATACATTTGCAAGTGCTGGTTGTTCAAATTTATGACTGATATGGCTTGTAAGTAAAATTGAGAAAATAATTAAAACTACAATACCGCCTGCATATAGAGTTAATTGAACAGCTGCCATAAACTCAAAATTCAGCATAAAATATAATCCCGAAGTAGCTACTAATACTGTAAGTAGATATACTGCTGCTCTCAAAATTTTTCTGCTGGTAATTGCTAGTACAGAAAAAATCAGGATTAAGCCTGAGAGTAGGAAAAACATTAATTGATTAAGTTCCATGCTTAAGCTTCTTTAGTTTCTTTAACTTCTTTAATTTCTTTTCTAATTGATGAACCAGGTTGGTTTAAAACCTTAGTAAGTTTATTTCTGTCGAACACTGCATGTTCAAAATCATGTCCCCATTTTATTGAACCTGATGGACAAGTTTTAATGCATAATCCACAGAAAGTACACATAGATAAATGGTAAATGTGTTTATCAATTATTCGTTCAGATTTACCCTCGGCATTAGTAATTTTATTAGAGATAATTTCAATTGAGCCATTAGGGCAATTCATTTCACAAATTCCACAACCATTACATGTATGTTGGTTGTTACTGTCATGTGTCATTATAACTTCGCCTTTAAAGCGATCAGCGATTACCAAAGTTTTTCTGTTTTCAGGATATTTTTGAGTAACAACTTTACCCGGACGTATGGAATAGTATCCAGTAACGCGCATACCAGCCCATAACGATCTAATTGCTCCGAAAACTTCCCCAAAATATTTAAATATATTCATACCTTTTAATTATTTTATATACCATCCCATAAGGACTATAAAGGCTATTAATACAATATTCATTAGGTTTAATGGTAATAAATATTTCCATTCTAGTTTAAGTAATTGATCAATTCTTAAACGAGGGAAAGTCCATTTAAACCACATCATTATAAAGATTATAAATGCTGTTTTGCCAAGGAACCATACAAATCCTGGAATATAATCCATTACGTGATTCATTCCATCTAAACCAGGAAGATGAAATGGCATCCAGCCACCAAGGAAAACAGTTGAAGCAATTGCAGCTACAATAAACATATTCATATATTCAGCAAGGAAAAAGAATGCGAATTTAATACCTGAATATTCTGTATGGAAACCAGCTGTTAGTTCTGATTCTGCTTCTGCTAAGTCGAAAGGTCCACGATTTGTTTCTGCTGTACTTGCAACTAAGAATATTAAGAATGAAATTATTGCAGGAATATGTCCTTTAATAATCCACCATCCGTTTGCCTGACTTTCTACTATTGTGCTTAATTGCATTGAACCTGAGAAAATCACAACAGAAAGTAAAGCGAGACCAACAGATAATTCATATGATACAACCTGTGCACCGCTTCTGATTGCTCCAATTAAACTGTATTTACTATTACTTGACCATCCTGCTAACAATATCCCAATAACACCTAATGATGAAACTGCAAATAAATAAAAAATACCAATATTTAAATCAATAGCATGAAGACCTTTTGCAAAAGGTAAGGCTGCAATTGCCATAAAGGAAGCAATTATAACTATGAATGGTGCCAGATTAAAAAGAAACTGATCTGCATTTTTTATTTTAATAAGTTCCTTACCTAAAAGTTTAAATAAATCGGCAATAGTTTGAAATAATCCCAATGGACCAACTCGGTTTGGTCCTTTTCTGTTTTGAATTAATGCACAAACTTTTCTTTCTGCATATACCAGATATAAACCAATTACAGCATAAAATGCAATAAAGATTATACCTACTATTGCAAGCTCAATGAGCATTGCCCAGCCTGGTGACATGCTGCTGTATAGCGCATTGTGAACCCAGGTAGTAAATGATGTGAAATCGTATATATTAAAATCCATACTGATTTATTATTATCTGTCAATATCAGGAATTACTAAATCTAATGATCCGCTTATTGCTACCAAGTCAGCTATTTTATTTCCGGAAGCTATTTTATTAATAACAAATAGATTCGAGAAATTTGGAGTTCTGAATTTTACTCTTAATGGATTTTTATTTCCATCACTAACAATGTAACAACCAAGTTCACCTCTTGCTGTTTCTACTCTCTGGAAATAATCTCCAACAGGAAGTTTAATGATGGGTTTCATTTTAGCAGTAAAATCACCGGCAGGAATATTATCTATTAATTGTTCAATAATATTCATTGATTCCCACATTTCGTCGATTCTTGCTTTGTAACGGGCAAAAGTATCGCCTTCTGTATATAGAATTTCTTTAAAATCAACTTTTGAATAAGCACTATAAGGGTGATGTTTTCTTACATCGCATTTAAAGCCAGAACCACGACCAGAAGGACCAGTTACACCGTAAGAAATAGCATCTTCTTTTGACATATAACCCATTCCAATAGCACGTTGTTGGAAAATAATGTTTCCTGTTAAAAGCTGATCGTATTCAGGAAGTTTTTTTCTGAAATATTTAATAAATTCTTTAACTTTTTTCTGGAAATCTGGATGTATATCATGCATTAATCCTCCCGGATAGTTAAAGCTATGCAATAAACGTGAACCAAATGATTCTTCGAAAATGTCAAGAATATATTCACGATCTCTTAAACCATAGAAGAATGTGGTTAATGCTCCTAAGTCCATTCCAAAAGCACACCACCAAAGTTGATGAGATGCGATACGGTTTAATTCTGCAAGTATAGTTCTAATGTATTTTACTCTTTCAGGAACTTCAACTTCTAAAGCATTTTCAACAGCTAAACAAACAGCTTCATTATTCATATGTGCTGATAGATAATCGAATCTGTCAGTTAAATGAATTATTTGCTGGTAAGTTATTTTTTCGCACATTTTTTCAATTCCTCTGTGAATGTATCCACAATGAGGAATAATATACTTTACAGTTTCACCTTTAAGGCAAAGTTCGAAACGAAGTACACCATGGGTAGATGGATGCTGAGGACCCATATTAATGATGTAATCATCGCTATGTTTTATTATTATATCTTGAAATACTTCTTCCATATTTTCAATATATTAACGTTCGATGATATTAATGTCATCTTTATAATCTTTGCGTAATGGATAACCAACCCATTCATCGTCTAAAAATAAACGGCGCATATCAGGGTGGTTGTTAAATTTAATACCTAATAAGTCAAAAACTTCGCGTTCATGCCATTCAGCAGTTCTCCAAAGTCCACAAACTGTATCGAAATTTGGATTTACTCGGTCATCAGTTTTAACTTTTAAAACTAAAGCATGGTTGTGAGTAGTACTTTCCAGATGATAAACAACACCTAATTGTTTTCCATAATCTACACCTGAAAGGCAAAATAAATAATCGAATGCAGTTTCGGGTGTTTCTCTTAAAAGACGTGCAAGTTTAAGAAGTGATTCAGCTGGAACAACTATTTCTAGATATTGTTTGTTTTCAGGAAATTCTAATCCTGAAATCCATCCGTTTATTTTTTCTTTTAATTGATCGTTAGTCATAAAATATTCGGATTATTTAACTTCAGCAATGTGTTTATTTTTAATGCTATCAGTTTTGATTTTACGTTGTAATTGCATTACTCCGTATAACAGTGCTTCTGGACGTGGTGGGCATCCTGGAATATAAACATCAACAGGAATAACTTGATCTACACCGCGAATTACTGAATATGAATTGTAAAAAAATGGTCCACCAGAAACTGCACAAGCTCCCATTGCTATTACATATTTAGGATCAGCCATCTGATCGTAAAGTCTCTTTAATATTGGAGCCATTTTATGTACTATAGTTCCGGCTACTACTATTACGTCGGCCTGACGTGGAGTTGCGCGATAAACTTCAATGCCAAAACGAGCAAAGTCGTGACGGGCAGCACCTGCAGCCATCATTTCAATTCCGCAACAACTGGTAGCAAATGTAAGTGGCCAAACAGAGTTAGCTCTTCCCCAGTTAATAATGTTATCGATACTGGTTACTAAAATATTACCGCCAGATTTTTTAAAGATTTCTAAGGTTTCATTGTCCTTAAAATCTTCATATTTCATTGATTTAATTTTTACACCCATTTTAAAGCTCCTTTCTTCCAAGCATATAAAAGTCCTAATACAAGTATAAAGAAGAATATTATTATCTCTATAAATGCTGTTATTCCCATATCATGCATAACAACTCCCCATGGGAATATAAACACAGTTTCAACATCAAAAATTAAATAAATGATGGCAAATAAATAGTATCCAACATTAAATTGAATCCATGCGTCGGATTTTACCGGAATACCGCATTCATATGGTTCAGATTTTGCCGAATTTTTAGATCTAGGGGCAGTAAACATAGAGAACACTATTGCGCCACCTACTAATATGACCCCCAATAGAAAAAACAGTATTAAATATTCACTATTCATGGTAGAAATGTAAAAAGTTAATGGAATAATACATTATTCTTTATTTCAATTGGCGAAAATAGATATTTTTTAAAAAATATTTGACAATTATATCTGTTATTTAACAGATGTCTGTAATACTCAGTATTACATTGCGATAGATGGGTGTGTGGTTCATGGATTATAACTGTTTTTTTTTGTTTTAGTTTGATAAAATTGTATTGTAAGTATAAGAGAATAAGTTAAAAATGTTTAAAATTTACCTGGATTTAAAATGTGAGGAAAACGAAATTTTAGCACATAAACATGTTGTAAAACATGTTGGTGTATCTAAGCAGTTATAGTGCAGTATGTTCAATAAGGATTTTTGCTCCAATAGCAATGAGTATAATTCCACCGGCAATTTCAATCTTTTTCCCAAAGCTTTTTCCTGTTTTTTTCCCAAATAAAATTCCAAGCATAGAAGCCATAAAAGTTACAAAACCAATAATTAAAACAGAGATTAATATAGGTATACTTATTAAAGAGAAACTGATCCCAACTGCTAATGCATCCAGACTTGTAGCTATTGCCATGCTGATTAAAATCCATGGATTTAACGGATTAAACTCTTTTTCATCTGCATTTTTAAAACTTTCAAGTATCATTTTAATTCCCAAAACAACTAAAATTCCAAATGCTATCCAGTGGTCAAACTCTGAAATGTATTGTTTTACCTGTTCGCCTAAGCTCCAACCTGCAAGTGGCATAGCACTCTGGAAAAATGCCAGAGTTAAAGCAATTTTAAGTGCATCTTTAAAAACAATTTCCTGTCGGGCGATACCGCTACTAATTGAAACAGCAAATGTGTCGAAACACAAACCTATTGCAACAAGAAAAATTATCAAATAATCCATCAATTATTTTTTGCAAAAATAGTCATTTGTATTCTGAAAATAGAAAGACAGGTTTTAGATTAAATGCAAATGATAAAATGTATAATAACTCGAGTTAGGTATAATAAAACGATGCTAGTTTGCCGCAGTAAACTAACCAAACTGAAATTCTATAATTATATAGAACTAAAAATAAGTGATGTTTAATATTTTTAATTAAACTTTAAGTAAGGGTGTTTTATAACCAAAAATAATATAGTATATTTGTGTAATCAATTACTTAAATTATTCAATGTCAAAAGTTGTCACAATTTCAGAAGCTGCTTCCATTGCTATGCATGGGATGATAATAATTGCAAGATCAAATAAAGTCACTAATGTTTTAGATATTGCTGATGCTACATTAACTTCAAAACATCATGTTGCAAAAGTTCTTCAACGTTTGGTTAAAGAAGGATTTTTAACCTCTCAGCGTGGACCAACCGGTGGTTTTCTTTTAAAGAAAGAAGCTAAAAAAATCAGTTTATTAAATATTTATGAATCAATTGAAGGTAAAATAGAGATATCTGAATGTTTTCTGGATAAGCAGATATGTCCTTTTAATATGTGTTTTATGAATAATATTACTTTAAATTTAACTACTAAGTTTAAAGAGTATATGGAAACGCAAACTTTAGATAAATATTTATAAGTAAAATTACAATTGAATATTCCGGTTTTACTTTTTAATTTAATATTATTTAGTTTAGTTGTTTGTACTTCCTTTTATATATGTTAATAAACTCCTTTTCTTAATTACCTCCGTTTCATTTAATATTTTACTTTTTTCAATTTTTGTAAGCATATATTAATTATAAGCAATTTACTTTTAACGATCTCGTAAATATGATTTTTATCAGTTATGTTAAAAAACATCCGAATTTATTTGGCAGATTAAATTTTTGATCTTACATTTGAGTAATGAAATACTTAAATACTGTATAATTTTAACTGTCTGAATATGAAACGGAAAATTGTAAAGATTGATGAAGAGTTGTGTAATGGTTGCTCATTATGTATTCCAAATTGCCAGGAAGGAGCTCTTCAGATAATAGATGGTAAAGTAAGATTAATCAGCGATTTGTTTTGCGATGGGCTAGGTGCCTGTCTAGGACATTGTCCTGAAGGTGCTATTTCTATTGAAGAACGCGAAGCCGAGCCATATGATGAGAGAAAAGTTATGGAGATAATTTCTAAACAAGGTGAAAATACAATGATTGCTCATTTAAATCACTTAAAGGATCATGGTGAAATAGAGTATTACAATCAGGCTTTAGAGTATTTAAAAGAAAATAATATCAGTATAAATTTAAAAACAGAAAGTAAAATGGAAAATCACTCACAATGCGGCTGTCCTGGCTCAAAAACAATGTCATTTGACACGAAGCCAGATGGAAACACGGTAGAAACAAATGTAGGATCTCAAAAATCAGAATTAAGGCAATGGCCTGTTCAGATGCATCTTGTAAATCCAATGGCTCCTTATTTTAAGGATTCGGATTTATTGTTAGCAGCAGATTGCGTTCCTTTTTCTATGGGAAATTTTCATTCTACTCATTTAAAAGGAAGAAGTCTGGCAATTGCTTGTCCGAAATTAGATGCAAATCAGGATGTTTATATAGATAAACTAGTTAAAATGATCGACGAGTCAAAAATTAATACAATTACTGTTATGATTATGGAGGTTCCATGTTGTGGTGGGTTGTTAAGAATGGCTCAGATTGCACTCGAAAAAGCAACAAGAAAAGTTCCGGTAAAATCAATAGTTGTTAGTTTACAGGGTGAAATTATTCAGGAAAGTTGGATGTAACAAATAACTTAAATTTAAATGTAATACATTATTGTAAGTTGTTAAAAAATCAATATAAATTATTATTAACCAATTAAAATTATTATGAGTATGTTTTGTTATCAATGTCAGGAAGCAGCAAAAGGTGTTGCTTGTACAGTAAATGGAGTTTGTGGAAAATCTGATGATTTATCCGCATCAATGGATGTATTAATCTATGCGTGTAAAGGTATTTCTATACTTGCAAATGAAGCAAGAAAAAGCAATATCGAAAATAATGAAATAGATAAATATGTTTTTGATGCATTATTCATGACTATTACTAATGCTAATTTCGACAAATCTGCAATTAATGCAAAAGTTGAAGAAGGATTAAAATTAAGAGCTCGGTTTGAAAAAGAACTTGAAGAAAAAGGGCTAAAAATCGAAAAATCAAAGTTGCACGAATCTGCATCATGGGTTGCAAATACAGTTGCCGAGTTCGAAAAGAAAGCTGAACAGGCAAGTATATTAAGTACTATAAATGAAGATGTGCGTTCGCTCAGAGAACTTCTAATTTATGGTATAAAAGGAATGGCTGCTTATGCCGAACATGCGAATAATTTAGGTTATGAAGATAAAGCAGTGTATGAATTTATGCATCGTGGATTAGCAGCAACAACTGACGATTCATTAACTGCCGATCAACTTGTAGCTCTTGTTTTAGAATGTGGAAAAAATGGAGTTAGCGTAATGGCTTTACTTGATAAAGCAAATACAACAGCTTATGGTAATCCTGAAATAACAAAAGTTAATATTGGTGTTAGAAAAAACCCTGCGATACTTATAAGTGGTCACGATTTAAAAGATATGGAAGAGCTTTTAGAGCAGACTGATGGCACTGGTGTAGATGTTTACACACATAGCGAAATGCTTCCTGCACAATATTATCCTGCATTTAAAAAATACAGTCATTTGGCTGGAAATTATGGCAATGCATGGTGGAAACAAGGTGAAGAATTTGAATCATTTAATGGTCCTATTTTATTCACAACAAACTGTATTGTTCCACCATCAAAAAATGTAGGTTATAAAGACAGAATATACACAACTGGAGCATCAGGTTTAGTGGGTGCAAAACATATTGCAAACAGAGCAAAAGATGGCAAAAAAGATTTTTCTGAGATTATTGCTCATGCAAAAAAATGTGCTTCGCCAACTGAAATTGAAACCGGAGAAATTGTTGGAGGCTTTGCTCATAATCAGGTTTTACAATTAGCTGATAAAGTTGTTGAGGCAGTAAAATCTGGCGCTATACGTAAATTTTTTGTAATGGCAGGTTGTGACGGCAGACAAAAAGACAGAAATTATTATGAAGAATTTGCTGCTAAACTTCCAATGGATACTGTAATTCTAACAGCCGGTTGTGCAAAATATCGTTACAATAAATTAGCTTTAGGAGATATTGGTGGAATTCCAAGAGTTTTAGATGCAGGGCAATGTAATGATTCATATTCTCTAGCTGTTATTGCTTTAACATTAAAGGATGTATTCAAATTAGAAGATATAAATGATCTTCCAATTGCATATAATATTGCATGGTATGAGCAAAAGGCAGTGATTGTTTTATTAGCATTATTGTCACTAGGAGTAAAGAAGATACATCTTGGACCAACACTGCCAGCTTTCCTTTCAGCAAATGTTGCAAAAGTTTTGGTTGATAATTTTGGTATTGCAGGAATTGGTTCAGTTGATGAAGACATAAAACTGTTTTTACAACCTGAATATGAGTTAGAGCTTAATTAATCATGATAAATGGTGCATTTATCAAATAAATAAAAAGAATGGTCTAATTTGAATTAATTTTATTATTTAGAATTAATTTAAATTAGACATCTTTGTTAAAATAAAAGAATATGAATTCACTAACATTTCAACATTCTACAATCTTTGATTTATCGGGAAGTGTGGATTATTCAGACGGCTCTGTTGTAAGTAAAACTATTACAAAAAAAACAACCGGAAATTTATCCCTATTTGCATTTGATAAAGGTCAGGGATTAAGTGAACATTCTGCACCTTTTGATGCTATTATTCAGATATTGGATGGAAATGCTGAAATTTCGATTGATAGAAAACTATATAAACTTAATGCAGGTCAGTTTATTATAATGCCTGCAAATGTTCCTCACTCAGTTTTCGCAAATGAAAGATTTAAGATGCTTTTAATAATGATTAAAGGAGAATGATATGCTTACCAATGAAGTTATTTGCACATGTGCTGAAATTACAAAGCAGCAAATAGTAAATACTATTAATAAAAATGGTATTAAAACTATTGATAAAGTATGTGAAGAAACAGGTGCTGGAATGATTTGCGGAGGGTGTAGGCCTGTAATTCAGGAAATTATTAATAAATATACTAAATGATAAAAATTACCAGTTATGAAAATGCCTCTCCTGTTCGTTTTGACATTGAGGCAAGAAAAATGTTTTCTAATAATAATATAGAAATAATAAAACTAAGTTTATTGCCCGGTGAAGAAATAGAGTTACATAAGAATCCAAATGACGTGATTTTTAATGTGATATCCGGCAAGGGTATATTGTCAATTGAAGATGAGAAAGTTGAAGCTTTTTCATTTTCATCTGTATTTGTTGAGAAAAATTATTTAAGAGGTTGGAAAAATATTTCAGAAGAAAAGCTAGAATTATTAGTTGTAAAGCTAATTAGTAATTAACTCCACTTTATTTTTTTTCTTTGTAAAAAAACATGTTTTAAAGAATTATATCTTTTATTTTAAAAGGTATAATTCTTTTTTTTATTTATAAATCAAATTATATATTTGTATTATTAAACATAATCTGAGGTAAAATACCTATCGTTATATTTTTAAGAGTCTTAAATTCTTTTTTAAATTAAATATTAAGATCTATGATTAGAGAAAATTTCAAAACTGTAATTTTTACATTACTTATATGTAATGTGATTTTTTTGGCATCGTGCGAAAAACAAAAAATCACTTTTAAAGGTAATGTACCTGAAGAAGTTGTTTTGCCTGATAAATGCGAAGCATGTCATAATGCTACTTTTCCCGGGCATTCTACAAACGCGCATAGTAAACATACAATAGGGTTATATGCATACGATTGTAATGAATGTCATTTTGGTCATGGTTATGAGACTGCAACACATATTGATGCTGTAAAAAATGTTACTTTTGATCCTGCAGGCTTAGCTACAAGAAAAGGATCAGATAGCAATACTCCTGCCTGGGATTCAAATACAAAAACCTGTTCAAATGTTTATTGTCATAGTAATGGTGTTACAGCTGATAGGGGTACTGATGGAACCTATACATGGGGAGACACAACAGCATTGCCTTTTGGAACAACCGTATATGCACAAACTCCTAGATGGGATACCGGTAAAATAACAGAATGTGTTTTCTGTCACAACGGTAATGGAAATATGACTTCACCATATTTTGTTACAAAAGATATTTTAATGACAGCAGGTAAATATCCTACATCTGGCAGTCATCAATTGAATGCACACATGTCAAATACTAAAGATTTTTCATTGGCTCCTTATTCAACTCCTTACTGGAGTGGAGTTCAGTGTTTCTGGTGTCATACTGCTAGTGCAACAGATGTAACAAGTGTAAACGGACCAATCTTGCAAGGAACTTACGGTACAAACTATCATATTGATGGTGAAACATTCTTTAAGCCTCTTAATGTAAGTGCAGGTGGAACAATGGCTAATGGTATGAGTTACTCAGGTAATGGTACTGCAGCTCATTGTGGAGTTGGTAAAAAATGTTGGTAATAATTAGTAAAAACAATAAAATCTAAATAAATGATTATGTTAAAAAGAATATCGTTAATTTTATGTCTGGTATTGATTATCAGTGTAAAATATGCTATTTCTCAAGAGGGAGAAACTCAGGTAAAAACTCCGGTAGAAGATGCTTTTGCATGTACTATGTTAATTGATAATCAAACCACTTTTCAGCCAACTAAAAAGTCAAAAGAATTTGTAATTCATCATAGAATCGGTACAATTAAAAACATCAGCGATTTGTTTGGTATATATGGACCCGCAAATGCAAGACTTGGATTTAATTACGGTATTACAGACAATCTAATGATTGGATTTGGTACAGAAAAATTCAATAAAATGCAGGAGTTAGTTTGGAAGTATTCTATACTAAAACAAAAGAAAGAAGGAACACCTGTATTTCTTACCTATTATGGAAATATTGTTATAAATGCAAGCAATAAAGCTGAATTTGGAGATGATTATAGTTTCACAAACCGTATTTCTTATTTTCACCAGCTTATAATTGCAAGAAAATTTAACGACAGGCTATCTATGGAAATTGCTCCATATTTTTTACATTTCAACAAAGTAGATTCTTTACATGCAAATCAGGCATTTGGTGCTAGTGTTGGTGGTAGGTTTAAAATATGGAATGAAATATCATTTATGGCAGAATTTAATTATGTTTCACCTCTTGAGTCAATCACTTATCCTAAAGATGCTGAAGGTAATGAAGTGCCAGGAGCACCAAAGCCGGGTTATGCTTTTGGCTTTGAAAAAAATGGAGGTACACATGCATTCCAATTATTTGCTACAACTTACAATAACATTATTCCACAAAAAAATTATTTATATAACCTAAGAGATATGAGTAATTTATTTATTGGCTTTAATATTACAGTTAGATTCTAACCAGAAAAGAGCTAAATAAAAACTTTAAAGACCATCCTAAAAGATGGTCTTTTTTATTTTTAATCTTTATATGATTTTAGTAGTTAGAAGTTGATTAAAGATTTCTTAAATCGAACTAAGATTATTTTTATTCTGGTTAAACTGCTATATAACCTAAACAAAGCATATATTAAACACAATTAATATTTATTTAAAGATTTGGATGGTAAGTAGGTCATAATTTAAAATTATACAATTTGATTTAATTTAATGTTTTGTAAGAAGCATAATGCTAATTAAATACAAAATTTGATGTAAGGAATAATAACAATTCATGTAATTATGATTTTTATTAAATGGTTACCCTTGCTAAGATGTTCTATAACATTTTTTAATATGCAAAGCGATTTTACATTTGTAAAGAATATAATAAGGTATAAAGTTTAAAAAATATTATTAAAATGCTAAATAAAATTTCCAGAAAGTTAATATTAGTGTTATCAGCTATCGCCTTAGCTGTTAATGGCTTATACGCACAAACAAATGATGATTGTTTGATGTGCCATGAAGATCATGGTTTAACTAAGGTAAAAGGGGGTAAAACAATTTCGTTGTTTGCTGATAAAAATATTCTGAATAAATCTGTTCATAAAAGTGTTCTATGTGCATCTTGTCATAAAGATGCGGCTGTTGCAGAATTTCCTCATCCCGAAAATTTAAAACCTGTTGAGTGCGGAGGTTGTCATAAAAATGCACAGATGCAATTTTTTACAGGTATTCATGGTCAGGCATTAAAATTAAACGCGCCATATGCACCCGATTGTAAGGAATGTCATGGGCAGCATGGAATATTAAGACACACAAATCCTAAGTCACTTACTTATAAAATGAATATTCCTGTTCTTTGTGGTAAATGTCATAAAGAAGGATCGCCGGTTGCAAGATTATATAACATTCCTCAGAGTAATATTCTTGAGCATTATAGTGAAAGTATTCATGGTAAGGGATTATATAAAAGTGGGCTAATTGTTACAGCAACGTGTAATGATTGTCATGGCAACCACTTGATATTACCACACACCAGTCCTAACTCTTCAATTTCGCCAAATAAAATTGCTGGTACTTGTATGAAATGTCATGCAAGAATTGAAGAAGTACATACAAAAGTAATTAAAAGAGAACTATGGGAAAAGCAGGCAGGTTCTGTTCCTGCATGTAGCGATTGTCATCCGTCGCACATTGTTAAGGTTAAAAAAATTGAAGAAACTGTTTCGAATCAACTTTGTTTAAAATGCCACGAGAATGCCGAAACTCATAAGATGGTAAATGGCCAGAAGGTATCTTTAAAGATTAACAAAGATGATTTAATTAATTCAGCACATAAGAAAATTGCATGTACTAAATGTCACTCGGAAGTAACTGTTGAAAATAAAACTGAACGTCCTTGTATAACAAATAAAAAAGTAGATTGTTCCGGTTGTCACGAAGAGGTTTCTAATATTTATATAACCAGTGGTCATGGTCAGGCATATTTTAATAATAAAGAATCAAATGCTCCATATTGTACAGATTGTCACGGAACGCACAAAGTAAAAACAAGATATGATGACACATCTCCTACATATAGAGGCTCTATTCCTGATTTATGTGGTAAATGCCATAATAAAAACGGAAAAGCTGTTATTAACACTAAATTAAAAGAGATTGATGCGTATAGTGATTATGCTTCAAGTGTTCATGGAAAAGGATTAAAGGAAAAAGGATTACTTGCAAGTGCAGTTTGTACCGATTGTCATACATCTCATAACATTCTGAAAGAATCAGACGATAACTCAACTGTTAATCCTAAAAATGTTCCAAAAACATGCTCGAAATGTCATAAGAGTATTTTTGATGATTACATGACAAGCGATCATGCCATTACTGAAAGTACAGGAGATAAAAAATTCCCGACTTGTGCAAGCTGTCATACTGCTCATACAATTACCGAAATTGATAAAGATAAATTCTTAAATGAAATTACTCTTCAGTGTGGAAGTTGTCATAAAAAGCTTTCAGAAACATATATGGAAACATATCATGGGAAAGCTTATACGCTTGGATATTTAAAAGCAGCAAGATGTTCTGATTGTCATGGTGCACATAAGATTTTAAAAATTTCTAACCCTGAATCAATGATTGGGCAGAAAAATATTGTTAAAACCTGTAAAAAATGCCATCCAAATGCTAATGCTGAGTTTACCGGTTATTTAACACATGCCACACATAATGATAACGATGTTCTTTATTATACTTTCTGGATAATGACAACATTATTGTTAAGTGTATTTGGAATTTTTGGAATTCATACATTGTTATGGATACCAAGGTCGATAATGGAAGCCAGAAAGAAAAAACATCATAAACAGCCAAAAGGCGAGGCTGTATATTTTAGAAGATTTAAAAAGAGTCAGAGAATTACTCACTTATTTGTAATTGTAAGTTTCTTATTACTTGCTTTAACAGGTATGATGTTAAAATTTGCTCATATGCCTTGGGCAAATAACCTTGCAAAATTAATAGGCGGAGTTCATGTTGCTGGAAGCATTCACCGTTTTGCAGCTGTTATAACATTTGGTTATTTTATTTTCCATGTGTTCTCGTTAATAAGAATGAAGATTAAAAATAAAACCAAATTGATGTCTTTTATTTTTGGTAAAGATTCCTTAATGTTTAACAAACAGGATTTAAAAGATGCTATTGGCACTGTAAAATGGTTCTTAGGAGCAGGTCCTCGTCCTTATTATGGTCGTTGGACATATTGGGAAAAGTTTGATTATATGGCAGTATTCTGGGGAGTAGCTGTAATTGGTTTCTCGGGATTAATTTTATGGTTACCAGAATTCTTTACAAATTTCTTCCCTGGTTGGGTAATTAATGTTGCTCAAATTATACATAGCGATGAGGCTTTATTAGCAGTTGGATTTATATTTACAATTCACTTCTTTAATACTCATTTACGTCCTGAGGCTTTCCCAATGGATACAGTAATATTTACCGGTCATGTTCCAGTTGAAGAATATAAAGCAGACAGACCTAAAGAATATGAAGAATTAGAAAAAGCAGGTAAACTAGATAAAGTAATTGTTAAAAAAGCATTCTCACAGAATTGGATTAAAACAGTTAAAGTTTTCGGATTTATATTCGTATTTACCGGACTAGTATTAGTTGCATTAATAATTTATTCTTTAATAGCAGGTACTTACTAAATTTTGATTTGATTATGTAAAAGCTGTATAAAAAGTTAATCTTTTTATACAGCTTTTTTGCTTTTATTATAATATTATCATTTAAGCCAAAAATCCTAACTTTACCAATTCGATAAATTTGAAAATAAAAAAGATTATGAAAATTCGGATTATTTTAATTTTTGCAGCTACAATGCTAACCACTTTTTCAATTGTAGCCCAAACCCCTACCGTACTCACCCGTAGTGCCACCTGGGTAGGCACAGGCCCTGCCTGCAGTGCGAGCAGCCCTTTGTATGCCACTTTACAGGGAATTGTGAACGCCAACGGCACCACATGCAGCGTAAGTTTTGAGTATGGCAACACGACCAGCTATGGCAATACCGTAACAGTTGGCACAGTTAACGGAAGCACCGATTTAGGTGTAAGCGCTCCGGTTTCCATTAGCAGTATTTACGGATTTTCCCGAAGAGAAATAAACTACCGCCTGGTGGTTACAAATGCCAACGGTACTTTTTACGGGCGCAACTATATTGCCGCACCCTTCGATGTTTCCCGAAGAATTCAAATACTGGCAACCTGTTCAGATAGTCCAACCATGGCAAATTATGATTTGATTAATTGCGATCCGTCATTAAATGTTACTTTGTATTATAATGCAGGAGGTGGTTTTACTGGAAATACGATAATAGGTTCATATCAAACACAGCAGATTTTTGTGCCGAAAGGCAGCGTTACGGCTTTCAGTTATGAGAACTGTATGTTTAATCAAACTTTAACTAACGATCAGCTTTGTTCCGAAACGGAAACTCCCGATAAAAAAATCCAGATTTACACTTTAGGTGCGTTGAGCAGCAATCAATCGCAGTTGTATAAAATAGAAAACAGAAATACCTATCCCGTTACGGTGAACGTTCAAATAGTAGCGGATATATACACCCACACTATTCCCGCGTTGTCGGCCGCATTTGTTGTCACCGGTGGAAAATGGGACATGCAGATTGATTATAACGGAGTTCCCTTTGCAATAGCCTCTGCATCCAATTTTATATACGAAGAGGCGACATGGCTTGAGGTTACCGCTATTTCATCAACATCAACTACGGCCACCTTCGAGCTTTATAATCGCGATAATGCACCACATACTTACGTAATGCGAAACGCAGCCGGAAACGAGTTCGCTTACACTGTTCCCGCAAACCAAAGCTATAATGTTACCCTTCCGAAAGAAGTATGGGATGTGTTAATCTCAGTTTATGATATCAATCCTGTGGAGTATAATTCCTCTGGGTTTGGACGCTTACCTTTTGACGAAACGTTTGGCGATCCTGCTTATGCCATTAACGGCAAATTAAAATTAGCCACCGCAACACCTGCAGCAATAGTTCCACTTATGCCTGATATTACATCATTAGTGGCTAGTTCACCAACAGCAATTACCGCGAACGGAACCATAAATTGCAATCCCGCTCAAAACGAAACACTGGATTATTATTTTATTTACGGTACCGACCCAAATAATTTGAACCAAAGCACAACATCGCAACAAATCACCATTATGTCAACTCAGGATGCCACGGTAAGTGCCACAGTAAGCGGATTAACACCCGAATCGGTTTACTATTTTCAATTGGTTGCAGGAACGAACCAAAGTGCAATGAAAAGCATTTTGTTATCATCTCTTCCAACCACTCACCTAAAAACGTGTCTTCGTGCCGATATGAATGTAACCACAACTGGGTCTTCCGTTTCATATTGGGGCGATGTTTCGGGCAACACGAATAATGCCAGTCAAAGTATTATTAACAAACAACCTATTCTAGTCGAAAATGTGATAAACGGGCATTCGGTGATTCGATTTGATGGAACTGCATCCACCTTAAACTTGCCACCATCAGTTGTACTGGGAATATTTAATAATCCGTATGAAATGTTTATTGTTGCAAAATCCGGTTCAGCAAACATTCAGTTTCTGATTTCTGGTGCAAATTATGAGCAATTCGAATATCATCTTAACGGAGTAGGCGCAAGGTTTATTCCAACTACGGGAATCTATTTGGATAAAGGAATTTCCGGAGATTACACCAATGGAAATGCACATATTTTTGGAGCAAGAGCATCGGCAAGTGGGGGAGCAGTGCGTGTTGATGAAACAGATGGTATAACATCAGGCAGTAATGTTCTTTCTTCAAATGCCGGAAATCTGTTTCTAGGCAGCAGACAAGGAACTTCCTTATTTTTTAACGGCGACATGGCCGAAGTTCTTATTTACAATACTGTGCTTACACCTCAACAACGCGACTCTGTGGAATTGTATCTGTACAACCGGTATTTTACAAAATTGATAACAACCACCGTTAATCCCTCAAACAGTGGAATTGTAACTGGCTCGGGAAATCACCCCACCGGAACCACTGCCACACTTGTTGCCACACCCAATGTGGGCTACCACTTTGTGAACTGGACAGACAACGGAAATATTATTTCAACAAATGATACGCTTGAATTTACCGTTGTTTCCGATACTGCTTTTGTAGCTAATTTTGAATTAAACAGCTATTCGGTTGCGGCAAATGTAAATCCTATAAGTTCAGGAGCAATAAGCGGAGCGGGCACATACAATCATGGCGAAACGGTTACATTAATTGCCACACCCAATGTGGGCTACCAGTTTGTGAACTGGACCGAAAACGGAAATGTTATTTCAACAAATGACACACTAGACTTTACCGTTGTTTCTGATACTGCTTTTGTGGCTAATTTTGAAATTGTTACCGGAATATTATCGCACAAGGAATGTTTGAAAATTGATATTTTTCCTAACCCTTTTTCAAATGAATTAGTCATAGTAATAGAAGGCAATAAAGAAAAATTACATTTTGAAATTTCAAATGCAATTGGACAAGTAGTTTTCAAAGGAAATTTAGTTGAAAAGACTACGGTTCAGACAAGTAATTTTGAACCTGGTGTATATCTTATTAAACTTGAAAATGGTAAAATTTATGAATTTAAAAAAATAATAAAATAATAGCAAATAAACACAGTCTGGCACATTGCCGACATTATGATAGAGAAGAAGAACGACCAGTGGGGTAACACACGTTTAAAATCTAGCAGGCTGTCCGCCGCGGCGGATGGGCAACTTGAACTCTAAGAAAGAACTCAATAAATTACAGTAGCTTATTTATTATTTCACTAACTTGCATTAATGAATAACTTTATTGATATAGTTTAAGTAGCAATGAAAATTAACGAAATAAATAGTATAACAAATTCCCTTAGCAACACAGAAAAAATGCCTGTGTTGTTTTTGGGGCATGGCAGCCCGATGACGGCCATTGAAGAAAATGAATTTGTAACAGGGTTCAGAAATATTGGTAAAACCATACCTAAACCAAATGCCATTTTATGTATTTCGGCACATTGGGAAACAAAAGGAACATTTGTTACAGCAATGGAAAAGCCGAAAACAATTCACGATTTTGGTGGTTTTCCTCAGGCATTATTTGATGTGCAATATCCTGCACCAGGAAGTCCAGAATTAGCAAAACAAACAAAATCGCTGATTAAAAAAACAGAAGTTGGGCTAGATGATAAATGGGGACTCGATCATGGTGCGTGGACAGTTATTAAGCATTTATATCCCAATGCTGATGTGCCTGTAATTCAAATGAGCCTTGATTATTATCAGGCTCCACAATATCATTATGATTTGGCAAAAGAACTTTCATCTTTACGCGAGAAAGGTGTATTGATTATTGGAAGTGGTAACATGGTGCACAATCTGGGAATGATAGATTGGGAAAAATTGAATGAAATAGATTATGGTTACGATTGGGCAATAGAAGCAAATGAGCAAATGAAAAAATTTATTCTTTCAAATGATCATAAGCAACTGATTAATTTTAAATCGCAGGGAAAAGCATTTCAGTTGGCAATACCAACACCTGAGCATTATTTACCTTTGTTATATGCATTGGCATTAAAAGAAGAAAATGAGAATATTACTTTCTTTAACGATAAACTGGTGGGAGGGTCGTTAACAATGACATCTGTTAAGATAGATAAAGAATAATCTTGCAATCATGGTATTTGTTATGCAGTCAGGTCTTTCGACCTGACATCAAAAGAAAAGCCTCGATTATATAATCGAGGCTTTAAAAATTAAGTCAATCAACACTAAATCAAATTTTGTTTTTCAGCCATAGCTTTTAAGTTTTCGTCTTTATTAAGCTCAGAATTTACAAGGCTTTCCATTGTAACACCACCTTTTTCAACAGCTTTAATAAATAATTTTGTATAATGGTTCATTTTTTTAGGAGTGCGAATACCTTTCTTTACTTCAAGCCACTCAATAATTACCTTATAGAATTTTAATTTGTGTTCTTCTTTAAAATGATGTATAGTAATTTCACCATCAATACAGATAAAGTTTAAAGGATATTCTTTTGGGTGGAAAATAACAAAGAACCAGTGCCATACAACAATAGCCAGAGTAGCAAGTATAGCTTCATAGAAATGGATAATTTCACTTACTTTAATAAACCATACCGGAGCCCAGTCGCCACCAATTGTTGGGAACCAAAGAACAATACCTGTTGCACCCATTACCAATGTTCCCCAAATTAATGCCCAGTATTCCATTTTTTCCATGTAATTATAGTTGTCGAATTCTGGTTGTTTCTTTTTTAGGTGTAAATAAAATAATGAATTATTTATTAATTGAGTTAAGTCGCTGAAATTTGGGAATAATCCTTTTAGTACATCACGTCCTCTGGCTGTTATAACTAAATAAATAGCATGATATACAGAAAGTGCCATCATTACTATAGCTGAGATTCTATGTACCCATTGACGAATATTTTCGTCCATTCCTAAAGCATATAATCCTTTGCCAAATGCGCTATCGGGATATTTTAACTGAAAGCCCGAAATTGCTAATACAATAAATGAAACCAGTAAAACAGTATGCTGAATTAATTCATTAGTTGTAAATCTTGGAATCCTGATTTCATTTTTAGACTTTTTATATCTTTTTCTTAATTCATGAATTAATATTAATAGGTTATGTACAAACATCCATCCTACAACAATAACAATTAACCAGAAATAAACAAATGTAACAATGTCCTCAATGTTTTTTGCAGAATCAAGTTGCGTAGTATGAGAGTAGCTGATAGAAAAAATTTCGTTAGCTTTTTCGTGACATTTCTTACATGTTGCAGTAATATTGTTTTTATTAATCGATGATTCAGCATGAGATTTTGGTAAAATTTTATGTACTCCATGACAATCTACACATAATGCTGCTTTATCTTCTCCACGTGATGCGGCAAGGCCATGATAACTGTCTTCGTAATTTCCTGCACTATTCCCTGACATTCCATATCTTTCGGAAAGCATAAGATTGTTATGACATTCCAGACATGTTTGGGATTGTATTCTTTTTATTTCTTCTCTCTTATCGGCAGTATTTATTTGGTGAATATTATGTTCACTATGACAATCATTGCAAGATGGTGCTTCTCTTATTCCCTTTTTAACACCAATCCAATGTATAGATTGTTTGTATTCTTTTGTTATTTCTGCATGACATTCTTCGCATGTGCCAGGAATGTTTGTACTTGCAATTTTTGAACCTTCCTGTATTCTGTTTTTAATATTGTGTTTACCATGACAAGTTATACAGGTTGCAGCATTTGTTCCGTTTGCAACTAATTTCCCGTGTACACTTTGTGAGTACATTTTGCCCGGCGATTTAATTGCAAATGCATGTTTTTTAGTAAAGTCAGGATTATCATGACATTTACCGCATGTGCTTACTAAATTTGTTGAGTATACTAAGCTGTTTTTATTTGAAACAGAGTCAATAGAATGTGATCCATGGCAGTCCCAGCATTGTGCTGCTTCGTTAATTCCTTCTAATATTGAAATACCATGTATGCTTTCTTTATGCTCGTTTGCAATTGCATTATGGCAAATGTAACAATCTGCTAAAATTCCGTCTTTTGGTGCTTTTCTATGATTGTCAATATTATTTACAACATAACTATGGCAATTAGAACAACTCAAACTATGATGTACAGATTTTGCTAAATTATTTTTATGTAAAGCATCATTATGACATTTGTTACAGTTATAATCCTTCTCGCTTTTTGTATGATAAACTGATTTTAGCACATCAGTTTTATGACATTTACTACAATATTCTTTTTGTTTGTTTTCAATTTTTGAAGGAGACTTAATTTTATGAGTTCCATGACACGATTTACAATTTGGAGCATCTTTTTCATCAACATTAAAAACGTTTCTGTGTACGTCATGATTCATCTGATTATTTAAAGCAGCATGGCAATTAGCACAATTCACTTTTTTTGCAGATCCCGCTCCATGTTCTGTAGTGTTTATATCACGATGGCAGTCACCACATTTTATAACTTTGTTGTGAACTGTATTTTCAACTAAATTTTCATGACAATCCAGGCAAACTACTTCCTGAGCTTTTACCTGAAAGTTGAAAAAGAAAAGTAATAAAGCGACGTTTAATAGAATAAATTTAATATATTTCATAATTAAATATTTATGTAAGGTGTTAAAAAACAATAGAATTACATATGGTTATATTAACATAAAGTTATTAATAATCATAATGGAATATTGTTTTGTGTAAAATTAGAAGTCTTTTAAGGACTATAAACTATTATAAAACATAAATAGCTGTGTTTAAAAACTATGTTGTAAAACATAGAAACTTTCTAAATTAGTCATTATTTTTTAAAAAAGTCTTGATATAAGCAAGTCTTTACTTATTTTTACGATCTGAAATATAAACAATTTAACTAGTTTAAAATGAAATTACCACGTACCTATTACAATTACATTTCCTATCTGGGAACAATTACAGCTTTAATAGCTTGGATTACAATTATTTTCTTTGTAATCCAGATTAATCTTTTTGGAGTAGAGAATGTATATTTTGATCTATTTGCATATATGGTTACTCCGGGTTTTTTAGTATTGGGATTAATTCTAATTCCTTTTGGAATGTGGCGTAAAAAGAGACAAATAAAAAAAGGTACTCAAACCTCGGATGATAAATTATTAGTGATTGATTTAAAAGATAAAAAAACAAGAAATGCCCTTTTTATTTTTTCTGTAGTTACAGTTTTCTTTGTTCTTTTTACAATAATGGGAAGCTATAAAGGATTTCATTATACAGAATCTGTAGAATTTTGTGGTACTCTTTGCCATGATGTAATGGAACCTGAGTATGTTGCATATCAGCATTCACCACATGCAAAAGTTAAATGTGCAGAATGTCACGTTGGTGAAGGTGTTGATTTTTATGTAAAATCAAAAATGTCAGGTTTACGACAGGTGTATAAAAACTTTTTGGGTACATTCAACAGGCCGATAGAAACTCCTATTGCAAATTTAAGACCTGCTCGCGAGACTTGCGAAAAATGTCACTGGCCACAGAAATTTTATACAAATAAAATCAGAAATGAAAAATATTATTTAGCCGATTCAGCAAATACAGAATGGAATGTGATTATGAAAATGCGTATCGGATCTGATCATTCTGCATTGGGTAATACAGAAGGAATTCACTGGCACATAAATAATGATGTAGAAATTACATATCAGTCAGACGAAAAACGTAAAACTATTCCTTGGGTTAGATACTATAACAAGAAAACCGGTAAAGAGACAATTTTTCTTGAAGGAGATACTTCTATTCACCCAACTGTAAAAGAAGTTGCAAATTCTGAGAAACGAGTAATGGATTGTATGGACTGTCATAACCGTCCTTCACATAGATATTTAGCACCTTCGAATTATGTAAATAGTTTGTTTGCAGGAAATCAGATTTCAAAATCAGTTCCTTATTTAAAAGCTGCAGCAATGGAAGGATTAAATGATGTGTATTCTACAAAAGATTCAGCCAGAATGGGTATTGAAAAGCAAATAACAGAATTTTATAAAAGTTCTTATCCTGATTTATTTACAAAATATCAGAAAGAAATTAAATCAGCAATTACTGCAATTCAAACAGAATTCTCTTATAATACTTTCCCTGAAATGAAAGTTAGATATACTGCATATCCAATGAATATTGGTCACTTAGAATTTAACGGATGTTTCAGATGTCATGATGATAAACATAAATCAGCTGATGGAAAAGTTATTTCTAAAGATTGTAATCTTTGTCATACTATTATTGGACAAGGAGCAACAGATTCAATAAAATATTCAACAATAAATAGCACTTTAGAATTCCAACATCCTGTTGACATTGGTGAAGAATGGAAAACTACTAATTGTTCAGAATGCCATTTAGAACCTTTTTAACAGAATATTTTAACTGTTATTTAAGAGGCTGAATGTACATTCAGCCTTTTTTATTAAGAAAACGTTAGTTCGATATAAGAAAACGATGCTAGTTCGCCGCGGCGAAGAGTGAAATTCTTTCAGAATTTCGTATCGAAAACTAGTCGTTTTGTTCATTTCGATACAAATTTTCTACGAAAATCCACTCTTCGCCGCGGCGAAGTAACAAAACTAGGTATGCAATTATTTTATATCGAACTCACGTTAAGAAAATAAATTATAAGATTACTTTTGTATTAGATTTTAGCTTAACATGACTATTTTAGAAAAAGATTCGGGAATAAAATTACCAATTATTGAAAAGTTTTATTCAATTCAGGGTGAGGGTTATCATACAGGAAAAGCAGCTTATTTTATTAGAATAGCAGGATGCGATATAGCATGCGATTGGTGCGATACAAAATTTTCATGGAATAATCATCCAGAATGGTTAATGCGTGTTGATGAGATTGTAGAAATTGCTTCTGAATTTCCTGCAAAAGCAGTTGTTGTAACTGGTGGTGAGCCCCTAAGTTATAATCTTGATGTGCTTTGTAGTAGTTTAAAAGATAAAGGAATAGAAACTTATCTTGAAACCTGCGGAGCTTACCAATTATCGGGGAACTGGAATTGGATTTGCCTTTCACCTAAAAAGCAGAACCCACCTGTAGCAGATATTTACAATAAAGCTGACGAACTTAAAGTTATTATTCAAAATTCTGATGATTTTTTATGGGCCGAAGAAAATGCTAAAAAGGTGAATAATAACTGTAAATTATTTTTGCAGCCCGAATGGAGTAAATTTGGCGAAATTATTGAAGATGTTGTTTCGTATGTAAAAGAAAATCCAAAATGGAATATTTCTATTCAGGCACATAAATTTATGCATATACCATAATATAAAATTTATGAGAATATTAGTAGTTGTTTTAATGTTATTTATTTCTCTTACAGGATATTCTCAGGGAAATTATACTTCAACAAATAAAAAAGCAATTGAGTTTTTTGAGATTGCAATAGGGTATTATAACAAAGGTGATTTAGAGTACACAAAAAATTATATTGAGTTTGCATTAGAAAAAGATCCCAATTTTATTGAACCGTACTTATTGTTAGCAGATTTGGAAAATGAACAATATCATTTTAAGGAAGAAATTGCTGCCTTAAAAAAGGTAATTGAAATAAATCCGGAATATAATTCTAAAATGTATTTTTTTGTTGCAAAATCTGAAATGAAAATTGGAAGTTATGACGATGCTGTTGTGCATCTTAATAAATGTATTTCGTTTTCAGATTCAGATACAAGTATTTCAAATTCAGCAAAAGAATATCTGGTTAAAGCCGAGTTCGGGGCATATGCAATTAAGCACCCTGTACCTTTTAATCCGATTAATTTAGGACCATATGTAAATACAGAATTTAAGGATTATTGGCCCTCATTAACTGCTGATGAAAATACTATGATGTTTACAGTTCAATTGCCAACAAAATACAGAATGCCAAACGGAAGTGTGTTAATGCAGGAAGATTTTTTTATTACACATAAAACTGAAGACGGAACATGGTCACCATCTCTTAATGTTGGTTCGCCAATTAATACGCAGGATAATGAGGGAGCACAGGGAATTTCTGCCGATGGTCGTTTTCTTTTTTATACAGCCTGCAATCGTAAAGAAGATTTTGGTTCATGTGATATTTATTATTCTGAAAAGATGGGCAACAGGTGGAGTACTCCAAAAAATATCGGACCACCTATAAGTACGAGTTATTGGGAGTCAAATCCGGCTCCTTCTTCTGATGGAAGAGTGCTTTTTTTAGCTTCGGGTGGAAGACCTGATTCAAAAGGAGGACGTGATATTTACTTTACAAGAAAAAATGAAAATGGAACATGGACAGAGCCGGTAAATTTAGGAGATAGCATTAATACTAAAAAAAATGAGTATGCACCATTTATTCATCCGGATGGTAAAACATTATATTTTTCATCTGATGGATGGCCTGGAATGGGCGGACAGGATATTTTTTACTCAAGACTTAAAAAAGACGGTACATGGAGTACGCCAAAAAATATTGGCTACCCTATTAATACTTTTGCCGACGATTTTGGGTTGACTGTTAATGCTCATGGTAATCTGGCAATGTATTCATCAAACAGAGATGGTTCAAGAGATTGGGATATTTTTCAGTTTGAGCTTTATCCCGAAGCCAGACCACAGGTAGTAACATGGGTTAAAGGTGTTGTATACGATGTGATAACAAAGCAAAAATTGGAAGCAGAAGTTGAAATGTTAGAGCTTGAAACTTCAGAATCTGTTACCTGTTTAAAGTCTGATCCTATAACCGGAGCATATCTGGCTTGTATTCCTACCGAAAAAAATTATGCTTTAAATGTTGCTAAAAAAGGTTATGTTTTTTATAGTGGTAATTTCTCTTTAGAGGGGTTAACAGATTTTTCAAAACCTTATAATCTGGATGTTCCATTAACACCAATAAAACCAGGTGTTGCTGTTGTTCTTAGAAATATTTTCTTTGATACTGATTTGTCAAATCTGAAACCAAAATCTAAAACAGAGCTATCTAAACTAATTTCTTTCCTGAAAGAAAATCCGGGAGTATCTATAGAAATTGGTGGACATACTGATAATGTTGGTTCGCAGGAACACAATTTAAAGCTTTCGCAAAACCGTGCAAAATCTGTTCAGACTTATTTGGTTGAACATGGTATTGCTTCAACCAGACTGAGTTCTAAAGGATATAGTTTTTCTAAACCTATTGCAACAAATGATACGGAAGAAGGAAGGGCACTTAACAGAAGAACGGAATTTATTATAACAACTATTAAATAATTTAATCTTATGTGGTATGTGACATACTGACCAGAGGTTAAAAAATAATGAACAGTTTTAAACTGCCTGATACAAAAGGAGAGCTGCAGGTTAATTGTAATACTTGCATTACAGGCAATTATATATTAAGTTTGTATATTAATGGAGAAACGCAATGCAGTAAAGACCTAAACATTCAAAAGTGAAATTAATATTTTCAATATTATTTATTCTTATTTTAAAACTCAATGGACTTGCTCAGTCTATTGAGTTTTTTAAAACTTATGATTTTGGTAGTACAAACTATCCAATATTTCTTAATTTAATTGATTTTAATAATGAGATTTTTGTTAATGGTTCAACATATAATCCAAATTTAAAAATCCTTCTATTAAAAGCAGATTATCTTGGAAATATTATAGATACTGCTATATACGGTACTGATACGGGTAAGTACTTTATAGAAAATTTTATTCCTCTACAAAATAATAAACTCCTGGTTTTGACTCAACATGTAAATTTAACTTCAAATATGTGGAGGCAGTATATGTTGTATATTGATACTAACCTTGTAAGATATAACGATTCCATATATTCTCAAAAATATTCTCAACTTTTTGGTAATTGCAAAATAAATAATAGTTATTATTTTACTGGCGCTACCTGGTACAATGATAATGGAGATAGTTTACCTAATTCAAATATTATGTTTTGGAAAACAGATACAAATTTTATTACTATTTCTACAAAGAGTATAGGTACTGTTAATTCTGAAGGTGTTAATAGAATAATGATTGGTTTTGACGATAATTTATTATTAGGTGGGATTTCAGTACCTGATGGTAGCCATGAGAAATGGTATTTGGTAAATACCGATACAACAGGGCAGGTTTTAGGGCAGTATTTTTATGGTACATTAAATCAATCTGATAATGATGGGATAAGATCACTTTCATTGTCTTCAGACAGTTGTTATTTTATTTCCGGAATATTTTATCAATATGATACTGGATTATTTCATTATTACTGGGCTTCAGCTGTAGTAAAAGTTGACAGACAATTTAATACAATCTGGACAAAGAATATTGGAACAACTATTCCAAGTGTTACAGTTTCAAAAATAATTTCAACATTCGATGGGAACCAAGTGTTATTAACACAAAGATCACCAGTAATTGAAGATAATTCTATATATTCCCAGGTTACAAAATTCAATAACAACGGAAATATTCTCTGGTCAAGAGATTATTACCAAGGTGATACAACACAGTACATACGATACCGGGCATGGGATATAATTGAAACAAATGATAAAGGATTTGCCTTTTGCGGTTCTGCCATAGATACAACAAACATGGGTCCTAACATGGAAGCATGGCTTGTAAAAACCGATAGTCTAGGTTGTGATGGTTTTCATAGTTGTGATGATACTACTTTGGTTTGCACAATATTACAAGCTTCCGATACAGTCTGTAAAAACGATACAACATGGTTACATGTAAAATTTAAAGGAAGAAGTGCACCTTACTTTGTTTATGCAAATACAACACTTGCATTGGATAGTATTTATTATCCTAACACCTTACCTTTATGGATAGATACTCTTGTTCCATATAAACCAACAACACTGGGATTGCAACAGGTAATAATAAAAGTAAAAGATCCTTGGGGGTGGAACCAAAGTGATACAGTACAAATGTTTGTTAAAAACTGTGGTGCCGGAGTATTGGAAGAAGCTTGGTATCCAAAGAAAGTAGAGATATTCCCAAACCCTGCTAATAACGAGTTGCATGTAAAAATACGTACAGCAATAAACTCTCCGGTATCTATAACAATTTACAATATGCAGGGGGAACTTGTTCAACAAATAACAACTAAACAATCCGCCACAGGCGGAGAATCAATAATTGATGTTAGTGGGTTAGAACAGGGTGTGTATGGTATTAGGGTAACTGGAACGAACATAAATATTACAGAGAGATTTGTAAAGTTGTAAGTAGTCATCCTGAGCTTGTCGAATGGTTGAATACCAAAATATGGTTATGTTGTCTGTTACACACAGACCGTGGATATGAGCAGAAAACATTAACAGAAGAACAGAATATATTATAATGTGAGTTCGATATAAGAAAACGATGCTAGTTCGCCGCGGCGAAGAGTGAAATTCTTTCAGAATTTCGTATCGAAAACTAGTCGTTTTGTTCATTTCGATACAAATTTTCTTCGAAAATCCACTCTTCGCCGCGGCGAAGTAACAAAACTAGGTATTCTATTATTTTATATCGAACTCATGTTATAATAACAACGGTTAAATAATTTAATCTTTAAAATATATAGAATATTCTTTTTCAAGCTTTTTTGCTGAAATGTATATATTGTTATTTTTATTGCTGTCTAAAATATTAATCGCTTTTGTTGGGCTGCCTGTCTCATAATAACAACTTGCTAAATTCATTATTAAAGTAGAATCAGTTGAGCCCGATTTTAATGCTTTTTCGTAAAATGGTATTGCAAAATAGTAACCGTTATTAGATAAAAAAGTATTTCCTTTTGAAATATAATCTGCTGTGGTTTTTAAAAAAGTAGTATCCTGATTGTTCTTAATAAATAATATATTTCCAAGTAACGATTTGTAATCTTCTTTTTTTGGATTGTATTCTATTGCTTCTTTAATATCAGTTTCTGCATTTGTTATATCACCTGTAAGGAAATAAGCAATGGCTCTAAAATAGAGGCAATTTGAAATAAAAGATGGTCGGTAGCTTAAGCAAATGGTGTAATCTTTTATTGATTTGTTGAATTTTTTTTCCATACTAAAAACATTACCTCTGTTAAACCATTCTTTTGCTTCATAGGGGTTTAACACAAGAGCTTTTGTAACATAATACAGTGCTAAAATATAATCTTTGTTTAATGCAGCAATATTCGATTTGTTAGTGTAATCCTGCGCTGAACCTGTTGTAGTATTTTTACATTTATTAAAAGTTGTATTAAAATCTTTTGAATTATTTGTTCCCGAATAATATTTTGAGAGTGAGAAGTAAGTCATAAAATTTTGTTTGTCTAATTCTAAAGATTTATTCAAAGATTTTATTGCTTCGGTTGGGTTGTTTTCTCTAAGATATACATCGCCCATATTTTGCCACAAAGAAGTACAATCGGGATACTTTTTTAATGCATCATTCCATACGGTAGAGCCGCTTTTCCATACTTTAACTCTATCGTTACATAAATATCCGATAAAAATAAAATAACCTGCTAACAAACTATAAATTAAAATTGAATTTATTCCTTTTTTTATAGCCCATAATGAAATTAATCCTATAATAATAAAAAAACCAAAAGAAGGAATATAATTATATCTGTCCGGGCTCATATTTCCGGCAACAGGAACAATTCGTAACATTATAAAAATATTTACAATATAAAATAATATTGAAAAGATAACCAGTTTGTTTTTTCTGAAAAAATATAATAATGTAATAATAATGGGCGTAACAATAATAAATAACCAAAAGTACGAAGGTATTGTAGTTCCCGGAGTATAAACGTAAGGGTAGTGTGCCGATAATGAAATTGGCAATATTAATTTTGAGATATAATGCGTAAACACATAGTGTGCCTGTAAAATAGGTTCGTAAAATGGCATCTTTGGAACCTCAAAATAATATCCGGTAAATTTTTGTGCGTATAATGTTAATATTCCAAAGAATATTGATAAAACAAAAAACGGAATTTTTTCTATCCATACTTTTTTATCTTTAAAATTCCGGTTTTTTATATAATCTATTAACAATAATGACAAAGGGAGTGTTACCGCCTGACCTTTTGAAAGCAACGATAAAACAAAAACACCGATACAAATAAGATAAGTTTTATTGTTTTTTGTTTCTAGAAAGTTCATGTAAACCCACATAGAGATAAAGAAAAATGCAGAGTAAAGCATATCCTTACGTTCAGTAATTCTCGAAACAGATTCCACATGAATAGGGTGAATTCCAAAAAGTATAGTTACAATTATTGCTAAAATATCGTTACCAAATAATTTTCTTGTTATTACAAAAACCAGAAATGTGTTTATTAAGTGAAGAATAAGATTAAATAACTGGTAAGAAAAAGCGTTATTCCCGCTGATTTTATAATTAAAAGCAAGCGAAAGCATTGTCAAAGGATGGTAATGTCCATCAAAAAAGGATGAAAATAAAAATGAAATGTTTTTCCAGTTTAAATTTTGAATGGTAGAATTATTGAGTACATAATTATCGTCACTGTAATAAGTAAATCCGTTTTTAAGCATTGGTAAATAGATTACTACAGTAGCAATTAATATGAATATAAGCCAACGTAAACTTTTTTTATCTGAAAAAATATTTTTACCGGTCATATGGAATTTTATGTTTTCTGAATCTGATTTTCAAAATTAAATAATTATCAGTATTTTCATTCGTTTTTAAGCAATCAAAAAAATTAAAAATATGTTTACCAAAAAAGTTCTACTTATCGCAGCTTCAGTGGTTATTGTTTTTTCAATAATGTATGCCGGAGTTAATATTAATAAACAAACTATGAAACCAGACGACAAACCTTTGCATTTTAACAGCACAAAAGATTATAACAAAGAATGGGCTTCAGTTGATAGCTTGGATGATAAAGGTTTACCTAAATCTGCTTTAGAGTTAGTTGATAAAATTTATAAAAAAGCATTTGCCGAAAATAATGCAGCTCAGGTTATTAAAGCAAGAATATATCAGCTTAAGTATCGAAATATGATAGAAGAAGACGCATTCGAAAATATTCTGAATGATTTAATTAAGGATGCTAAAATTATGCGTTTCCCTTATGGTCCGGTTTATCACTCAATTGCGTCAGAAATGTATTGGATGTATTACCAGAATAATAGATGGAAATTTAATAAAAGAAGTGAAACTGTTAATTTTCAGAATGATGATATTAAGACCTGGGATTTAAACAGATTGGCAGATGCGTGTATTAAGCATTATATGAAGTCTTTAGAGAATGAGGATAGTTTAAAGAGAACCCCTATCTCAGAAATAAAAGCCGTTATTGATTTAGGATCAGGAACTGATGGTCTTAGACCAACATTATATGATTTTCTCGCGTTCAGAGCAATTAATTTTTTCTCAAATAAAGAGATTGCATTATCAAAGCCGGCTGATAGTTTTGAGTTGAAAGAAGATTTTTATTTTTCTGATGCGTCTGAATTTATGACTATTAAAGTAAATACTTCTGATACTTTGTCATTACAGTTTTATGGAATTAAGGTAATTCAAAAACTATTACAGTTTCATGCAAATGATGCAAAACCCGAAGCATTTATCGACGCAGATTTGGCCAGATTAAAATTTGTTTATGCGAATTCTGTTAATACTCAAAAAGATGATCTGTATTTAAGTGCATTAAATAAATTGCACAAAAAATATAAT
The DNA here is from genome assembly GCA_016218155.1 of Bacteroidia bacterium. Classification (NCBI taxonomy): domain Bacteria; kingdom Pseudomonadati; phylum Bacteroidota; class Bacteroidia; species Bacteroidia bacterium. Next base: position 204,058 of record JACREQ010000105.1, on the reverse strand, counting down.
ACATTCCAATTTTCAACTGAAGTTGCGTATCAACAAGCTTTATGTTTAAACAATCTTTCTGTTAATTTTAATGCTGAAGACTCTACCACCTTTAAATATAAAGATTATAAAATTAAGGCTATTGCTATTTGTAATTCTTCTATAGCGCAATTTCAAAATTCAACAGGAGCAGCAAAATGCTTAAATTTAAAAGTACAGATTGAAAACAAAACTTTAAATTTTAATTCAGAGCAGGTTCAGATACCCGGAAAATCATTTGCAACAAGAATTAATTATCAGAATATTTCTAAAATTTGGATAAAAGTTTCAAAAATTGATGTTGAAGACTATGAGCGTTTAAGTGAAAGTAATTACGGAGTTGATTTTGTAGATAAACTTTTAAAGACAGCTGTACCTGTAAAGAATTATGAAGTAAATCTTCCTTATGAGCAGGATTATAACAGCCATTCTACAGAATTTGTATTAGATACTTTGCCATATGGGCATTATGTTATTTTTGCTTCACAAAACAAGGAGTTTAAATTTGATGATGAAGCTATGGATTATGATGATTTCATGGTTTCTGATATTAGTTATATGTATCGTCGTTTAACAGATGGCAGTTATGATGTTTTCGTAACAAATAGAAATACAGGTGAGCCATTAAGTGGTGTTTTGGTAACAGAATATTATTCAAAATATAATTATGTAACCAGAAAGTATAATAATGTAAAAGGTGATACATACACTACAGATAAAGACGGTTTTACCAATATATTAAAAACATATATAAAAGATGTGTATAATGTTGGATTAGAATTTAAATGGAACAAACAAACATTAAAAACTCGTCAGAATTTTTATAATTACAGGTATAATAATGAGAGATTTAAAACATATAGTACCATTATTTTTACTGATAGAGCTATTTATCGTCCCGGACAAACAATTTACTATAAAGGAATTGTTGTTGAAGTTGACAGTACTAAACGAACCATTGCCAAAAAATATTCATCAACTTTGTCGTTTATTGACCCAAATTATCAAACGGTTAGTCAAACAAATTTTATAACAAATGACTTTGGAACTTTTAGTGGAACATTACAGATACCTCAAGGCTTATTAAATGGGAATTTTCAGCTTTCTACACCTGATGGTTCAATTTATGTTTCGGTAGAAGAATACAAGCGACCAAAGTTTCAGGCAGAATTAAATCCATTTAAAGGTAATTACCGGTTAAACGATTCTGTTGAGGTTTCTGGAAAAGGAGCTGCATATTCGGGAGCAAATATTTCTGATGCTGTTGTAACATATCGCGTTGTTCGTACTCCAATATGGCGTGGCTGGTGGTGGAGACCATTCAGACAAACTTCTGTTGAAATAACAAATGGAAAAATAACTACTGATGATAAAGGAGAATTTAAATTTAAGTTTAAAGCAATTCCCGATTTGTCTGTAAAAGCTGATGATTATACTGATTTTGATTATCAGGTTTACATAGATATTACAGATATAAATGGTGAAACTCAAAGTGATTCAAAGTCAATAACAGTTGGTTATACAACCTTATTGTTAAATGTTAATGTTCCCGAGATGTTGAATTCTTCGGAAGTAGAAAAATACTATATTTATTCAACAAACTTAAATGGAGAAAAAATTTCTGCTTCAGGAAAAATAACAATATCCAAATTAGAAGATGAAAAAGAAGTTTTAAGAAACAGATTATGGCAGAAACCCGAGAAGTTTTATTACACAAATGAAGAGTGGGCGAATAAATTCCCTGGGAATGTATATGATAATGAAGCCGATATTTCAAAGTTGAAAGTAATTAAACAGGTTTATAATTATGGATTTGATACAGGTAAAGAAGAAAAATTTGAGATAAAAGACCTTGCAAAATGGGAACCAGGAAGGTATGTAATAGAAATAAATTCTATAGATTCCTTTGGAAAAAAAGTTATAAACAAGAAATACATTACTGTATTTGGCGAGAATTCATATAAACTCCCATATGCAACTCCTTTCTGGCATGCTGCAGTAAAAAAATACTGTGAGCCTGGTGAAACTGCAAAATTTGTTGTCGGGTCAAGTTACCAGAATGTGAATTTATTATGTGAAATAGAACATAGAAATAAAATAATATTAAGGTACTGGACTCATATTTCAAATAATCAATCTATTGTTGAAATTCCGGTTAAAGAAGAATATCGTGGTAACTTTTCTGTACATTTCAGATTAGTGGCAAATAACAGAATATATTCTTATGACGAGACTGTTAATGTACCTTATTCTAACAAAGAGCTGAAGATTAAGTTTGAAACATTCAGGGATAAACTAATACCTGGACAACAGGAGGAGTGGAGATTAAAAATTACTGGTCCAAAAGGCGAAAAAGTTGCAGCTGAAATGGTAGCTGCTTTATATGATAAGTCGTTGGATGCATTAAAAGCAAATTATTGGGGCTTTAATGTATATCCTTATGATTATATGAGTCTGTATTTAAGTCCTGATTTATTTAGTTATAATTCATCTAAGCAAATTGTTAGGAATTATAAAAACTATCCTGTAATGCCATATCAGACATATGATGCATTAAACTGGTTCGATTTTTATTTTTATGGTAACAGAAATTATTATGGTTATGGTAGAGAAGGTGGTTCAAGAGGAAAAAGATATTCTAAAAATGCAATGGTAATGTCGCAAACCGAGGCAGCACCGTCAGTTGCAATGGCTGGTGAGATGGATGAATCAGAAAAAAAATCTGATGTTTCAGGAAATACCGGAATTGTTTCAAAAGAAGAAGCAAATGGTGTTATTGATATTGCTGGAAAAGATAAAAATAGGCTGTTAGAATCAAATCAACAGGCTATAGATAATCCTCTTGGAAATGTAAAAGCTAGAACAAATTTAAATGAAACAGCATTCTTCTATCCAACATTAATGACAAATGAAAATGGCGAAGTTATTGTGAAATTCACTATTCCCGAAGCTTTAACATCGTGGAAAATGATGGGTTTTGCACATACACAAAATTTGGAATATGGTTTTATTAATAATGAATTGGTAACTCAGAAAGAGTTGATGGTTGTTCCAAATCTTCCTCGTTTTTTTAGAGAAAATGACAAAATAGAATTGTCTGTAAAAATTAGTAATTTAAGCGAAAAAGAATTAAAGGGACAGACCAAAATTGAACTTATAGATCCTGTAACAATGAAGACAATTGAAGGGATTTTAAGTAACAAGGATGATGTGCAAAAATTCTCAGTCGACAAAAAAGGAAATACTAATGTAACATGGAATTTAAATATTCCAGAAGGAATAAATGCTGTTTCTGTGAAAATTGTTGCAACAGCAGAAAATTTTAGCGATGGAGAACAAACTGTTGTTCCAATTATGAGTAACAGAATGATGGTTACCGAATCTATGCCATTGCCAATAAGAGGGAATTCATCTAAAACTTTTGAATTTAAAAAGTTGTTGGAGTCAGGAAATTCATCAACATTAAAAAGTTTTAAATATACACTAGAGTTTACTTCAAACCCAGCGTGGTATGCTGTTCAGGCATTGCCATACCTTATAGAATATCCATATGAATGTAACGAGCAAATTTTTAGTCGTTATTATGCAAACAGTCTTGCAACACATATTGCTAATTCATCGCCCAAAATAAAAGCGGTTTTTGATTCATGGAAAAATACGCCCGATTCAAAAGCATTACTTTCAAATCTTGAAAAGAATCAGGAATTAAAATCTGTATTGTTACAGGAAACTCCTTGGGTTTTAGATGCACAGGACGAAACACAAAGAAAAAGAAATATAGGGTTGCTTTTTGATTTAAACAGAATGTCGAATGAAATGCAGGTTGCACTTACAAAATTAGAGAAATCACAGTCTGCAAATGGTGGGTGGCCTTGGTTCCCGGGAATGCCAGAAAATAGATATATAACACAGCACATGATAACAGGTTTTGGTCATCTCCAGAAATTAAAAGTTATAGATTATGCAAAAGATAAGGATTTGAAAAAAATGGTTGAAGAAGGTGTAAACTATCTTGATAAAAGAATAAGGGATGATTATAATGATTTGTTAAGATACTACACAAAAGAAGAACTTCTAAAAAAACATATTAGTTCAACTCAGGTACAATACTTGTATGCGCGTAGTTTCTTTACAGAAATACCGATACCAAACAACAGTAAAACTGCTTTTGAATATTTTAAAGGACAGGCAGAAAAATACTGGCTAAGTGAAAATAAATATTTGCAGGGAATGATGGCATTGGGACTTCATCGCTATCAGAGTAAGAAAGTTCCTTTGGATATAATTAAATCCCTTCGCGAAAATTCTATTACTCATGATGAGTTAGGTATGTACTGGAAAGATGTTGAAGCCGGTTATTACTGGTACAATGCTCCGATAGAAACTCAGGCACTTTTGATTGAAGCATTTGATGAAGTTGCAAATGATCAGAAATCAGTTGAAGAACTGAAAATATGGTTACTAAAACAAAAACAGACACAGGATTGGAGAACAACAAAGGCAACAGTTGAAGCAATTTACTCATTGTTATTAAAAGGAACCGATTTATTGGCGAATGATCAATTAGTGGATATTGTTATAGGTACTCAGAAAATTGATCCTAAAAAAATGGATAATGTACAGATAGAGGCAGGTACAGGATACTTTAAAACTAGTTGGCAAGGTAGTGATGTTAAACCTGAAATGGGAAAAGTTACAATTACTAAAAATACTGAAGGTGTTGCTTGGGGATCGGTTTATTGGCAATACTTTGAACAGCTTGATAAAATTACTCCACACGAAACTCCTTTAAAACTTAAAAAAGAACTTTTTGTTGAAAGACTTACTTCATCAGGAAAAGTAATTGAACCAATTAAGGCTCCTGCAATTCTTAAAGTAGGTGATAAGGTAATTGTTCGTATTGAACTAAGAGTTGACAGAACAATGGAGTTCGTTCACATGAAAGATATGCGTGCATCTGGTTTTGAACCAATAAATGTATTCTCTGTATATAAATATCAGGATGGCTTGGGTTATTATGAGAGTACAAAGGATGCAAGTACAAATTTCTTTATGGATAATTTACCAAAAGGTACATATGTGTTTGAATATCCTTTGCGTGTTGCTCAAAAAGGAGATTTTTCAAATGGTATAACCACTATACAATGTATGTATGCGCCTGAATTTACTTCTCATTCTCAAGGTGAAAGAGTTAAGATTGAATAGCTTAAAGGAAAGTATTAACATGTTAATGTTAACTACTCTGACTTTTTGTCTATTTTTGATATGCGCATAATGTGTTGGTATAAAACTATATACATCTTTAGTTAAAGATGTAATTATTTGAGAAATTGGTAGAATCGCCTTTAACTACATCATATTTTGTTGTTAGAGCATTTGTTAGTCGTTTTGATTATAATTTATTTTTTTATTTTTATATCAATTTATTAGAAAGGTATTTAAATAAGTTGATTATTAATATTCATTTTTATTTTCACTTTTTTGCATGAGTAAAGGGCTTTTATGCTTTATTTATTTGTTTGTATCAATATGTTATAGTGTCATAGGTCAGTCTGTTATAGAAGTAACTGATCCTGCTGATGCGAATATTATTTTATTGTTAGTTGATAAAAAAGCTGATGCTGATATTGTTATTTATAAAACTACAAAAACAAGTGAAAGTAAACAATGGGATTGTATGTGGTTATTTAAGAAATGGGGTTTCTCTGATTTGTCAATTTTTATTTATACCGATGATAAAGATACTTCCCTTTATATGGATGAAGATACAAAATACAGAATACAGGCTAATGTTTTTTTTACAAATAATATTGAGGAAAGAGGATATAAAGATTTAAATTTTAAAATTGAAGGATTGATAAGAAAATCCTATATGACCGACTCGATGTATATTGAATCATCAAAAGTATTAGCAAGTGCAAATAATGATAGTATACTTAACTTAAAAAATGATTCTATTGTTCTTGATAGCACAAAAAGTGAGAATGTTAATTATGCTCAAATTTCAACTTCAGATGAAATTGTTTTTAAAGTTCAGGTAGCAGCTTGCCACAGACAAATACCTGAAAAAGAATTGCATAAAAGATATCCTGGAAGCGAAAATATTTTAATAGAAATGCATGATGGCTGGTATAAATATTTAATTGGCAATTTTAGTAAATATTCAGAAGCAAAGCAGGCAAAGGTTTTAACGGGTACTCCTGATGCCTGGATTGTTGTATATAAAAACGGAAAACGAGTTCATATTTCTGAAGTTATTAATATGTTATCAAATTTTCCATTTAATGCGGTTTTTATATATATGTTGACTTAATTTTAAGATAAATTTTGCTTCAATTTCTTATCTTTTTTGGCATTTTGAAAAATTATATTTGTAATACTTTTTTAATTATTTTCTCTATCTTTATGGTGCTTTTTTTTAAAGCAATGCTGCAATATTCTAATTGACAGCATAATGTAAATAGTGGTTTAGAACATGAAAGTATTAATAGATTCTTTAAAATTAATAAAAAGAAGATTTTTTCTTCTATTGTTATCATTTGTTATTTTTAGTTTGCAATCGGTTGGACAGACTGTAATTGAAATGACTCATCCGACTGATGCCGATATAGTATTATTAAAAGTAGATAAAAAATCAGATGCTGATATAATTGTTTTTAAAACAAAAAAGAAAAAAGAAGCTCGTCAATGGGATTGTTTATGGAAGTTTAAAAACTGGGGTTTTGCCAACCTATCCATTTTTATAATGGATAATATTAATGATACTGCCAAATATAATGATGATGATATAAGTTTTGCAGTTGATGGAAAGGTATATTTCACAGAGAATAAAGATGAAAGGGGTTATAATAATCCAAATTTCAGATTAAAAGGTGTTTTCAGAAAGTTTAGGGAGGCTCCACAGGATAACAATATTGACACTTCTCAGAAAGTGACTCAATTATCGTACTTTGTTACTATTGATGGTAATTTTATTTTATCAGATAATAAAAGTGAAATACCAAAAGGATTAAAAATTTCTATTGTTGATTCTGCGATGATAAATACTTTTAATACATATAATCCTGAAAGTTTAAAATTTACATATAAACAACAATTAGATATTGGAAAATATAATATTTTAGTAACATCTGATGAATACAGACAATATGTTGAACCATTTTCTGTTACCGGGAATGATTCATTGTTTGATTTAAAGTTAAATGTAACATTAAATCCAAATGTTATTAAAAGACAGGAAGTATTAATAGTTAATAATTTATTTTTCGATTTTGACAGTTTTAAACTTACCGAAGAGTCAACTAAAGTATTAGATAAAATGATTAGCGTTATGCAGGAAAATCCAGTAATGAAGCTTGAGTTGACAGGGTATACCGATTCTAAGGGATCAAAAACTTATAATGAAAAATTATCTAGGCTAAGATCAAAATCTGCTGTAAATTATCTAAAAGAAAAGGGGATATCAGCAGAAAGAATGATTTCCTATGGAAAAGGAGAAAAAAGCCCAATTGCATTAAATAAAATGAATGATGGTTCTGATTGCAAGGAAGGGCGTAAGTATAATAGAAGAGTACAAATTAAATTTGTTAACGAAGATCAAACCAAAGTAAAGATTGAAGAGATTGTTATTCCTGATAATCTAAAAGTTAAAGACAATCAATCAAAATAAATTCATTAAAATTAGCTTTTAGTTTCACAATTAATTTCAAATTATCTTTGTTTCAAAAAACAATAATTCTGCGCATTGCAAAATCGTATATTATTTTTCTAATTGTTGCTTTAACAATAATTTCTTGCAGACCCGCCAGATTTGTGTCTGATAACGAGTATTTATTAAACAGGGTAAAGGTAAAATGTGATAATAAGAATATTGATTTAGAACAGACTGAAAGTTATATAAAACAAAAACCTAACAAGAGAATTCTATTACTTCTCAGGTTTCACCTTACTGTTTATAACTTAGCGCATTTGGGCAAAGAAAGGAAATGGAAAACAAAAATGGGTAATATTGTAGGCGAAGAACCTGTAATCTTAGATCCTGTTAAAACAAATAAATCGTGCTCACAAATAAAATCTTATCTAAGAAATAAGGGTTATTACTATTCTTTTGTTAAAGATTCTATAAATGTCAAGAGGAAAAAAGCAAAAGTTACATATTCAATTATAACCGGAAAACCATATATTATTAATAAAGTAAACTATCAAATTGATGATGAAAAATTGAAGAGCTTTGTTATTCCCGATACTAACTCAACCTTATTAAATAAAGGTGTTTATTTTGATTCTGATATAATTCAAAACGAAAGAGTAAGAATAACTGAAAAATTGAAATCAAACGGTTATTATTTCTTTAATAAAGAGTACATAACATTTGATGTGGATACAGCCATTGGAAATTATTATGTTAATTTAAACGTTGTTATACAGAATCCAGAAAAACAGTTGGATAATGGACGTATTATTAAAGAAAATCATAAACAGTACCTGATTGATTCAGTTTATTTTTTTACTGACTATGATCCAAAGCTGGCATTACAGGAACAGGAGAAATATTTTGTTACTTTAGATACAATTGAAAAAGATGGTTATTTTTTTGTTTCTCAAAATGGAGTAAGGATAAAACCAAAGGTATTAATCAGAGCTTGTTACTTGTCGAAAGGTGTGTATTATGATGTACGTGATGTAGATAGAACATATAGAAATTTAACATCTCTAAAAACATTTAGGTTAACTAATATTCAATTTGCTAAATCAACACGTCAAAACTATTTAAACTCATTTATTGAATTAACCCCGCTTAGTGTTCAGTCATATAAATTAGAAGCCGAGGGAACTAACTCTTCCGGAAATTTAGGAATAGCTGGTAATGTGCTGTATCAGAACAGAAATTTATTTAGAGGAGCCCAATTGTTTGATATTAAAATTAGGGGTGCTATTGAAAGACAAAGTTCAGTAATTAGAGAAAATGACCAACAGATTCAGGAATATTTGCCATTTAATACAATTGAAATAGGGGGTGAGTCAAAATTGTATTTTTCTACTTTTTTAATGCCATTTCCTTCTGAAGAATTTATAAAAAGAAGAAATCCTAAAACTAATATTACTATAGCATATAATTATCAGCAAAGACCAGATTATACAAGAACAATTTCAAATATCTCATTTGGATATATCTGGCAGGGAAATAAAAATTTAAAACACTTTTTTAATCCTATAGAAATAAATTATGTAAACCTACCTTACATTTCATGGCGTTTTCGGAATTCAATAAATGGAACTTTTTTAGAAAATAGTTACACAAACCACATGGTAACTACAACCTCATATGGATTTTTGTTTAATGATGCAAATTTTGGTAAACATCATGATAATGTTTATATAAGGGGACAGGTAGAATCTGCAGGTAATATTTTGTCTGCATATAATGATATTAATAAATCTAGAAAAGTTGATGGTAGTTACCAATTGCTAAATACAAAATATGCTCAATTTGTTAAAGCAGAAGCTGACTTTAGGTATTTTCATAAAGTAACTAAAGGAACAAAAATGGCTTATAGAATATTTGCTGGAATTGGTATTCCATATGGAAATATGAATGTGTTACCTTTCGAAAAAAGATACTTTTGTGGTGGGGCAAGTAGTATCAGAGCATGGGCTGTTAGAAGTCTTGGACCCGGTTCTTATAAAGACACTCTTGCAATACCAAATCAAACTGCTGATATTAAGATGGAAGCAAATCTTGAATATCGATTTAAACTGTTTTGGGTTATTGAAGGTGCTTTATTTATTGATGCCGGTAATATTTGGGATTTACATAAAACTGAAGGTAGAGATGGAGCTGCATTTACAGGTAAAAATTATTATAACGATATTGCAATTGGTTATGGAATGGGCTTGAGGCTTGATTTTTCATTTTTTGTTTTTAGAATCGATATGGGAATCAAAGGAAGAGATCCATCAAGACCTGTAGGAGAGAGATGGGTGCAATGGCATAAGAATACTTTGCCATCTAATTATTCATTCAATGCTTTTAATTTAGGAATAGGTTACCCATTTTGATATTTTATTGATTATATTTTTTTAATTTTGGTCAATTAAATCCAAAATTAATATGTCAGAAAAAATATTCGATAAAGTAAAACCGGGTGTAGCCTGGGGAAATAGTTTAAAAGAAATTTTCCGTATTGCAAAAGCAAATCATTTTGCTATTCCTGCTGTAAATGTGGTAGGTACCGATACTGTAAATGCAGTAATTGAAGCAGCTAAAGTTGTTAATTCCCCAATAATAGTTCAATTTTCAAACGGGGGAGCACAGTTTTATGCTGGAAAAGGTTTAGCAAATGAAAAACAAGAAGCTTCAATTGCAGGTGCTATTTCAGGTGCAATGCATATTCACCATGTTGCTGAATTATATGGTGTACCTGTAGTAGTTCACACCGATCATGCTGCAAAAAAATTACTTCCATGGATTGATGGATTACTTGATGCTGGTGAAAAATATTTCGCACAATATGGTAAACCACTGTTTTCTTCTCATATGCTCGATTTAAGTGAAGAAACACTACATGAAAATATTGAAATATGTAAGAAATATCTTACACGTATGTCAAAAATCGGAATGTTTCTGGAAATTGAGCTTGGTGTTACAGGAGGTGAAGAAGATGGAGTTGATAATACCGAGGTAGATAATTCTAAATTATATACTCAACCTCAGGATGTAGCATATGCTTTTGAAGAATTAAGTAAAATTAGTAATAATTTTACTATTGCTGCATCATTTGGTAATGTTCATGGTGTTTATAAACCAGGTAATGTAAAACTATCACCGGTTATTTTAAAGAATTCTCAGGAATATATTCAAAAGAAATTTAATACTGTAGACAAACCAGTGAACTTTGTTTTTCATGGTGGTTCGGGCTCTGCACGCGAAGAAATTCGTGAAGCAATTTCTTATGGAGTAGTAAAAATGAATATTGATACTGATACTCAATGGGCTTTCTGGAGTGGTGTAAATGAATATTACAAGAAAAAATCGGCGTATTTACAAGGACAAATTGGTAATCCGGAAGGTGATGAAAAACCAAACAAGAAGTATTACGACCCACGTGCATGGTTACGCGAAGGCGAAAAGGCTGTTATCGAAAGACTAAAAGTGGCATTTACAGATTTAAATGCTGATAACAGAAATTAAATAAATTCTTTAAAAGGTTATTTGTGAAGAAGCAAGTAACCTTTTTTATTTTATAATGAGTAAGTTTCGCGAATATTTTACTTTTACCCGTTCAGAAAGAAACGGCATTTTAGTTTTATTATTTATAATTGTTGTACTAATTGTTATATCACAGATTGCCGATTTATTTTTTAAAAGAGAAAAGGTTGATTATACTTCTTTTGAAACAGAAATAAATGAATTTATTTCTGTTTCAAATATTAGGCAATCAGATAGTATGATCTCTGGTAGTTATTCAGATACTATTAAAGCAGATTATTTTTATTTTAATCCTAATACTGTCTCCGAAAACGATTTGCAAAAATTAGGTTTTTCTTTAAAACTTATAAAAACATTTGTAAACTTTAGAAGTAAGGGTGGTAAGTTTTATGATAAAGATGATGTGAAAAAAATATATGGGATGACAGATTCTCTTTTTGTTAAAATACAGCCATTTATAGAAATCCCTGAAAAGAAGACAAATAAATTTTCTGAAAATACTAGGAAAGATAAATCAAATTATAACAATCAAAAAACTAGTTATCCCGAAAATAAATTTCAACAAAAAACAAAAACTGCAATTGATATAAATAATGCAGATACAACTGTTTTATGTACACTTCCTGGAATAGGCCCGGGATATGCAAAACGAATTGTAAAGTATAGGGATTTGTTGGGTGGTTTTGTTAAAAAAGAACAATTGCTTGAAGTATTCGGATTTACAACGGAGATGTATTCTAAAATTGAGAATCTTGTATTAATAGATCAGTCAGTAGTAAAAAAAATAAACCTGAATAAAGCAGAATGGAAACAATTAATTAAGCATCCATATTTTCCAAAAGATGTAACAAATAAAATTATTGAATATAGAAAAATACAAGGCAAAATACAGAATGTTCAGGAAATGGTTTATAATAAAATGATTACACAAGATCAGGCCGATAAAATAAAATCTTATTCAGACTTTTAAAAATTCTGTTTGGTTGTATTGAAATTATTTGTACTTTTGCAACTCAAATTAAAAAACCTTTTATGATTATTATTCCAATTAAAGAAGGCGAACACATTGACAGAGCTTTAAAAAAATTCAAACGCAAATTTGAAAAAACTGGCATTATGAAAGAACTTCGCGCAAGAAAAGCTTTCCAAAAACCTTCTATTCGTCGTAGAGAAGAGATTCTAAATGCTGTTTATATTCAAAAACTTCACCGTTCAGAAGAAAAATAATTTTCTTGTCGGAGTAACTATATTATTCGAAACTATTTTTTAATATTTTTCGTTTAATAGTATATAAATTTTATCTCCGGGTAGATGGATGTTGTTGGTTCATTTGTAGGGTATATTAAATACGAAAAACGCTATTCTGATCACACAGTTAACGCATATTTTCGCGATATTTCTCAATTTATTACATTTTTAAGTGCGTCATTTTCTGATGTGACTCCAATTAATGCTAATTTCAGGCATGTTAGATCATGGGTTGTAAGTTTAATCGAAGATTCTAACGAAGCCCGATCAGTTAATCGAAAACTTTCGGCATTAAATAGCTTTTATAAATATTTACTTCGCGAGAAAATTGTTAACTTTAACCCAACCGAAAAAATAGTTCCGCCAAAAAATAAAAAAAGACTGCCTGTTTTTGTTGAAGAAAAACAAATGTTCGATTTATTAAAGGAAGTAGATTTTGGAGAAGGATTTAAAGGTGAAAGAGATAAATTAATAATAGCATTATTTTATAGTACCGGAATAAGATTATCTGAATTAATATCATTAAAAATTAGTGATGTGGATTTACATAATAACACTATTAAGGTACTTGGTAAAAGAAATAAAGAAAGAATAATTCCTTTTGGGTTGCAATTAAAAACTGATATTGAAAAATACATTATATATAGAACCCAGATAGGTGCATCAGATCAAAATTTATTTATTTCGGAGAAGGGGAAAAAATTGTACTCGAAACTAATATATCGTATTGTTAATCATTATATAGGAATTGTTGCAATTCTTGATAAGAAAAGTCCACACATTCTTCGTCATACATTTGCAACACACCTATTAAATAATGGTGCAGATTTAAATGCTATAAAAGAACTGTTAGGACATGCAAATCTTGCAGCTACTCAGGTTTATACGCATAATTCATTTGAAAAGCTCAGAAATATTTATAAAAAAGCTCATCCACGAGCATAAATCAATAAAAATAGGAGGACAGATTATGAAAGTAAACATTCAAACACTACATTTTGATGCTGACAAAAATCTTGAAGCATTTATTCATGAGAGAATGGATAAGTTAATTTCAAAAAATTCTAATATTGTTTTGGCTGATGTTACATTAAAATTAGATAAAGCTCAAACAATGGATAATAAAATTGCAGAAATTAAACTTGAGGTGCCAGGAAATAACCTTTTTGCAAAAAAACAATCAAAATCTTTTGAAGAAGCAGCAGATTCTGCAGTAGAAGCTTTGCAACGTCAGTTAAAAAAATACAAAGAAAAAAGAATTGGCAAATAATAGCTAAGTGTTTAAAAAACAAAAAGCTGGCATTGATTTTCAATGTCAGCTTTTTTATTATAAAAACATTGTTTTTTACCCTATCAAAAACTATACAAAAAAATTAAAATAATGTTTGGCTGTAATAAAAAGTTATTGTACATTTGCGGTCTGATTTTTAGAAACAAAATCAGAAACAAAAATTACGTTCTTTGAGATGCCAGTGTAGCTCAGTTGGCCAGAGCAGCTGATTTGTAATCAGCGGGTCGGGGGTTCGAATCCCTCCACCGGCTCATCTATTGAGAACATTTTTTACCTGGAGAGATACCAAAGTGGCCAACTGGGGCAGACTGTAAATCTGCTGTCGTACGACTTCGGAGGTTCGAATCCTCCTCTCTCCACAAACCAGCGGGAATAGCTCAGTTGGTAGAGCATCAGCCTTCCACGCTGAGGGTCGCGAGTCCGAGTCTCGTTTCCCGCTCTGGTTTGCCGATGTAGCTCAGTGGTAGAGCACTTCCTTGGTAAGGAAGGGGTCATGGGTTCAACTCCCATCATTGGCTCATAAATTTTTTAATAAATTGTTCAATTAAATATTCAACAAAAACCTTCAATTATTATGGCAAAAGAAAAATTTGATAGGAGTAAAGCGCATGTGAATGTAGGTACAATTGGTCATATCGATCATGGTAAGACTACTTTGACAGCTGCTATTACAAAAGTTTTACACGAAAAAGGACTTTCAGAATTCCGTTCATTCGATTCTATCGATAACGCTCCGGAAGAAAAAGAAAGAGGAATTACTATTAATACAGCTCATATCGAGTATCAAACAGCTACTCGTCACTATGCACATATAGATTGTCCTGGTCACGCCGATTATATCAAGAATATGGTTACCGGTGCTGCTCAGATGGATGGAGCTATCCTTGTTGTTGCTGCAACAGATGGTCCTATGCCTCAAACAAGAGAACACGTTCTTTTAGCACGTCAGGTAAATGTACCAAAAATGGTAGTTTTTATTAATAAAGTAGACAGTGTTGAAGACGTTGAAATGCTTGATCTTGTTGAAATGGAAGTACGTGAACTATTAAGTTTCTATAAATTTGATGGTGATAACGCTCCTGTTATTCGTGGATCAGCTCTTGGTGGATTAAACGGAGACCCAAAATGGGTTGAAAAAATTATGGAATTAATGGATGCAGTTGATTCATATATTCCAATTCCTCCTCGTGAGAATGAAAAACCATTCTTAATGCCAGTTGAAGACGTATTTTCAATTACCGGTCGCGGAACAGTTGCTACAGGTAGAGTTGAATTAGGTGTTGTAAATACAGGCGACGAAATGGAAATCGTAGGTATTACATTAGAGAAAAGAAAAACAGTTGTTACCGGAGTAGAAATGTTCCGTAAAATTCTTGATAGAGGTGAAGCTGGTGATAACGTAGGTTTATTACTTCGTGGTGTAGACAAAAATGAAATTAAAAGAGGTATGGTAATGGCAAAACCAGGATCAATTACACCTCATACTAAATTTAAAGCTGAAGTTTATATTCTTAAGAAAGAAGAAGGTGGACGTCATACTCCATTCCATAATCACTATCGTCCTCAGTTCTACATTCGTACTTTAGATATTACTGGTGAAGTAATTCTTCCAGAAGGTGTAGAAATGATTATGCCAGGTGATAACATCACTATTCAGGTTGACCTAATTTACCCAGTTGCTATTAATAAAGGATTGCGTTTTGCAATTCGTGAAGGTGGTAGAACAGTTGGTGCTGGTCAGGTTACAGAAATTGTTGAATAATTAATATTGCATGAAGAGCCCTAACGGGCTCTTTAGGCAAAACACGGGCGTAGCTCAATTGGTAGAGTGGTAGTCTCCAAAACTATAGGCTGGGAGTTCGAGTCTCTCCGCCCGTGCAAAGAGTTTTAAAATGAACAAAATAAAGTTGTATTTACAAGAAGCTTATTTGGAACTAACCCAGAAGGTTACATGGCCAACTTGGAAAGAGCTTCAATCAAGTGCAATAGTAGTAATGGTTGCTTCCTTTATTATAGCGCTCATCGTTTCGTTAATGGACTTCGGTTTCAGTAACATCATGAGGCTAATTTATAGTATGTTCTATTAATACATTTTAGAAGAGCATGGCAGAAATTGTGAAACATTGGTATGTAGTTAGAGCTATAAGCGGCAAAGAGAAAAAGATTAAGGAGTATATTGAAGCCGAAATAAATCGCTTTAACCTTCAGGAATTTGTTTCCCAAATTCTTGTGCCTACTGAAAAAGTTTACCAGATAAGAAATGGTAAAAAAATTAGTAAAGAACGTAGCTTCTTTCCAGGTTACATTTTATTAGAAGCTACTTTGGCTGGTGAAATTACACACATTATCAAAAATGTTACTGGTGTGTTGGGATTTCTAGCATCCAAAGAAGGCAATCCTATCCCACTAAAGCTTTCCGAAGTGAATAGGATACTTGGAAAAGTAGATGAATTAGCTGAAAGCGATGAGGAAATTAACAGCCCCTTCCTTGTTAGTGAAGCCGTTAAGGTTATTGATGGACCTTTTAATGGATTTACAGGAATTATCGAAGAGGTTAACGAAGAAAAAAAGAAACTTAAAGTTATGGTAAAGATTTTCGGAAGAAAAACTCCACTAGAACTTAGTTTCATGCAAGTTGAAAAAGAATAGAAATTTTGATTAAGTGTTATGGCAAAACAAGTAGAAACTTATATTAAGTTACAGATTAAAGGTGGTGCTGCAAACCCATCTCCTCCAGTAGGTCCAGCTTTAGGATCTAAAGGAGTTAATATCATGGAGTTTTGCAAACAGTTTAATGCCAGAACCCAAGACAAAGCTGGAAAAGTTTTACCAGTACTTATTACAGTATATGCTGATAAATCATTCGACTTTGTTGTTAAAACGCCTCCTGCATCGGTTCAAGTACTTGAAGCTGCAAAACTTCAGTCAGGTTCAAAAGAACCAAACCGAAATAAAGTAGGTTCAATAACTTGGGATCAGGTTAAAACTATTGCCTTGGATAAAATGCCCGATTTAAATTGCTTTACTATCGAGTCTGCTATGTCAATGGTAGCTGGTACAGCAAGAAGTTTAGGTGTTACAGTTCAGGGAGAATCTCCTTTAAAGAAATAAACAAAAAGTAACAATGGGAAAAATTACAAAAAACCAGAAAGTTGCTCTTTCTAAGGTTGACGCAAATATGTCATATACCTTAAATGATGCAGCTAAGCTTGTGAAAACCCTGACTTTTACAAAATTCGATGCTTCAGTTGATCTTGATATCAGACTTGGTGTTGATCCACGCAAAGCCAATCAAATGGTTCGTGGTATCGTTACACTTCCTCATGGTACAGGAAAACAGACACGTGTTTTAGTTCTTTGTACACCAGATAAAGTGAATGAAGCTACTGAAGCAGGTGCTGACTATGTAGGTCTTGAAGATTATATCGAAAAAATTAAGGGCGGTTGGACAGATATTGATGTTATTATTACAATGCCATCAGTAATGGCAAAAATAGGCGCCCTTGGAAAAGTCCTTGGACCTCGTGGACTTATGCCAAACCCAAAAAGCGGTACTGTTACAATGGAAATTGGAAAAGCAGTAAAAGAAGTGAAAATGGGTAAAATCGACTTCAAAGTTGATAAATATGGTATAATTCATTCTTCTATTGGAAAAGTATCTTTTAATGAAGAACAGTTGATTGATAATGCAAAAGAATTTATTCGTACCATTATTAAATTAAAACCAACTGCTGCAAAAGGTACATACATGAAAAGTATTTATCTTTCTAGTACCATGAGTCCGGGTATTCAGATTGATTCAAAATCAGTAGATTAATCTAAATCTAAAGGAACACATGATAAAAGAAGATAAAGATAAAATCATTAAAGATTTGACCGGTCGTTTACAAAACTTCAGTCATTTCTATCTTGCTGATATTTCTGATTTAAATGCCTCTGATACAAGCAGCTTACGTCGTAAATGTTTTGATAAAGACATCGAACTAGTTGTAGTAAAAAACACATTGCTTCGTAAAGCAATGGAGTCATTTGATGGGAAATATAACGAATTATTTGATGTTTTACAAGGTGGAACATCAGTAATGTTTTCAAACACAGCAAGCGCTCCCGCAAAACTGATAAAAGAATTCCGCAAAACAAATAAAAAACCTTTATTGAAAGGTGCTTTTGTAGAAGAATCAGTATATATTGGCGACAACCAGGTTGATAAACTTGTTGCGATTAAGAGTAAAGAACAACTTATTGGTGATATTATTTTAATGTTACAATCACCATTAAACAATGTTATGTCTTCACTTCAATCAGGCAAGAACATATTAGCAGGAGTCGTAAAAACTCTTTCAGAAAAATAATAATTAATCAAGTTTTTAATTTATAAAAACAGAAAAATGGCAGATTTAAAAGTTTTCGCAGAACAATTAGTTAACCTTACAGTAAAAGAAGTAAACGAGTTAGCACAAATTTTAAAAGACGAGTATGGCATCGAACCAGCTGCTGCTGCAGTTGCAGTTGCTGCTGCTCCAGCTGAAGCTGCTGCTCCAGCCGAAAAAAGTTCATTTGATGTGATTTTAAAATCACCAGGTGGTGCTAAATTACAAATAGTAAAATTGGTAAAAGAATTAACAGGTCTTGGACTTAAAGAAGCAAAAGACTTAGTTGACGCTGCACCAAAAGCTGTAAAAGAAGGCTGCTCTAAAGAAGAAGCTGAATCATTAAAAGCTCAATTAGTAGAAGCAGGCGCAGAAGTTGAACTTAAATAAAAAGGAAGTTCAATCAAAAACTACAGGTTTAAAGCCGTTTAGGCTTTAAGCCTTTTTGTCGTTATATTTATTGAATTTCAACTAATTTAGTTTTACATGTCTGTTAAAAATAATAATAGGATAAGCTTTTCTTCAACCAAGAATCAGTATGAATATCCTGATTTTCTTGAGATTCAAGTAAAGTCTTTTGAGGAATTTTTTCAATTAAATTCCACACCTGAAAAACGAAAAATGGAAGGCTTACATAGAGTTTTCCAGGAAAATTTTCCGATTTCAGATACACGAAATAATTTCGTGTTAGAGTTTATTGATTATTTTGTAGATCCTCCACGATATGTACTTAATGAATGTATTGAAAGAGGATTATCATATAGCGTAGCTCTTAAAGCTAAGCTTAAGTTGTATTGCACCGACCCTGATCACGAGGATTTTGATACAGTAATTCAGGATGTTTATTTAGGAACAGTTCCTTATATGACACCTCGCGGAACCTTTGTAATTAATGGAGCCGAAAGAGTTATTGTTTCTCAGTTACACAGATCACCAGGAGTATTTTTCGGACAAAGTGTACATGCAAATGGTACAAAACTTTATTCTGCAAGAATTATCCCTTTTAAAGGATCTTGGATTGAGTTTGCTACTGACATTAACAATGTTATGTATGCTTACATCGACAGAAAAAAGAAATTACCAGTAACAACTTTGCTTCGTGCTATAGGTTTTGAAAGCGATAAAGATATTTTAGAAATTTTCGGATTAGCTGAAGAGGTAAAAGTATCAAAAGCTGCTATCAAAAAACTTATCGGCAGAAAACTTGCTGCTCGTGTTTTAAAAACATGGATTGAAGATTTCGTTGATGAAGATACCGGCGAAGTTGTATCAATTGAAAGAAATGAAATTATTATTGATCGTGAAACAATTATTGATAAAGATCATATTGATCTAATAGTTGATTCAGGTTCAAAAACTATATTATTGCATAAAGAAGATCAGAATTTAGCTGATTTTGCAATTATTTACAATACATTACAAAAGGATCCTTGTAACTCTGAAAAGGAAGCTGTAATGTATATTTATCGTCAGTTACGTAATGCTGAGCCACCTGATGAAGAAACAGCTCGTGACGTTATTGACAAATTGTTCTTCTCAATAAAAAGGTATGATTTAGGTGAAGTAGGAAGATATCGTATCAATAAAAAATTGGGACTTGATATTCCAATTGATACAAAAATTCTTACCAAAAATGATATTATTTACATCATCAGATATTTAATTGAGCTTATCAATTCAAAAGCTGATGTAGATGATATTGACCACTTAAGTAATCGTAGAGTTCGTACAGTTGGTGAGCAATTATCAGCGCAATTTGGTGTTGGTTTAGCTCGTATGGCACGTACAATTCGCGAGAAAATGAACGTTCGTGATAATGAGGTTTTCACTCCAATTGATCTTATTAATGCTAAGAGTTTATCTTCAGTAATTAATACATTCTTTGGAACTAATCAGCTATCACAATTCATGGATCAAACCAATCCATTAGCTGAAATGACTCATAAACGTCGTTTATCTGCACTTGGACCAGGCGGTTTAACCCGCGAACGTGCAGGATTCGAAGTGCGTGACGTTCATTACACTCACTATGGCAGACTTTGTCCTATTGAAACTCCTGAAGGACCAAATATCGGTCTTATTTCTTCACTTTGCGTTTATGCAAAAATCAATGTTCTAGGATTTATTGAAACTCCATATCGTCAGGCTGGTAACGGAAGCGTTGACTTAGTTGATGAGAACGTAGTTTATTTAAGTGCTGAAGAAGAAGAAGAAAAAATCATTGCACAGGCTAATGCTGAAGTAAATGAAAAAGGTGAGTTTTTAAGTGCTAAGGTTAAAGCTCGTTTCCGTGGAGATTTTCCAGTTCTAGATAAAGATCAGATTCAGTTAATGGACGTTGCTCCAAATCAGATTGCATCTATTGCAGCGAGTTTAATACCATTCTTAGAACATGATGATGCGAACCGTGCTCTTATGGGTTCAAACATGATGCGTCAGGCTGTTCCTTTGCTTCAACCACAGGCTCCTATAGTTGGAACCGGATTAGAAGAAAAAGTAGCACTTGATTCACGTGCATTATTGATGGCAGAAGCTGATGGCGTTGTAGAATATGTTGACGGAAAAGAAATCGTTGTTCGTTACAAACGTACAGACGAAGAAAGATTCGTTAGCTTTAATGATGACGTTGTCGTTTATAATATTTTAAAATTCCGTAAGACTAACCAGAATACAACAATAACTTTAAGACCAGTAGTAAAAAAGGGACAGAAAGTTGTAAAAGGTCAGGTACTTACAGAAGGTTATGCAACTAAAGGTGGTGAATTAGCATTAGGTAGAAACCTGATGGTTGCTTTCATGCCATGGAAAGGTTTTAACTTTGAGGATGCTATCGTTATCAACGAAAAGCTTGTAAAAGAAGACGCTTTTACTTCCTTGCATATTGATGAATTTATTCTTGAAGTTCGTGATACAAAACGTGGCGTTGAAGAATTAACTTCTGATATTCCAAACGTTAGCGAAGAAGCTACAAGAAATCTTGATGAAAATGGATTAATTCGTATTGGTGCTTATGTACAACCAGGAGATATCTTGATTGGAAAAATTACACCAAAAGGTGAAACAGATCCTTCTCCAGAAGAGAAACTACTTAGAGCGATTTTTGGTGACAAAGCTGGTGATGTAAAAGATGCATCATTAAAAGTTCCACCATCAATGTATGGAGTAGTAATCGACAAAAAACTTTTTGCCCGTCAGATAAAAGACAGAAAAGTAAAAGTTGCTGAGAAAACTCTTCTTGACAAAATTGATGAAGAAGCAAGTAAAAAATACCTTGACTTTAAACAACGTTTAATAGAGAAATTATTTGTTGTAGTTAATGGTAAAACTTCTCAGGGTGTTAAAGATTACTATAATGTTGATGTAATTGCTAAAGGTGAGAAGTTTACATTAAAAATGCTTCAGATAGTTGACTTTATCAATATTAATCCAAATAAATGGACTACCGATAAAGCAAAGAATGACATAATCAGAGACTTACTCAATAACTATATTATTAAATATAAAGAAATTGAGGCTGAAGTTAAACGTAAAAAATTCAATCTTACAATTGGTGATGAGTTACCAGCAGGTATTGTAAAACTTGCAAAAGTTTATGTAGCTCAGAAACGTGTTGTAAAAGTTGGTGATAAAATGGCAGGTCGTCACGGAAATAAAGGTATCGTATCAAGAATCGTTCGCGAAGAAGATATGCCTTTCCTTGAAAACGGAACACCTGTTGACATCGTTCTAAACCCACTTGGTGTACCTTCTCGTATGAACTTGGGACAGATTTATGAAACAGTTCTTGCTTGGGCAGGTCGTGAGTTAGGAATGACTTTCGCTACTCCTATTTTTGATGGTGCAAACCTTGATGAAATAAATGAATATACTGATAAAGCTGGCTTACCTAGATACGGTCGTGTTTATTTATACGATGGTGGTACTGGTGAAAAATTTGACCAGCCTGCAACAGTAGGTATTATTTATATGCTAAAACTTGGTCATATGGTTGACGACAAAATGCATGCTCGTTCAATCGGACCATATTCACTTATTACTCAACAACCACTTGGCGGTAAAGCGCAATTTGGAGGTCAGCGTTTTGGTGAAATGGAGGTTTGGGCTCTTGAAGCATTCGGAGCTGCAAATATATTACAGGAAATACTTACTATTAAATCAGATGATGTTATTGGTCGTGCAAAAGCTTATGAAGCTATTGTTAAAGGTGAACCAATGCCAATACCTGGTATTCCAGAATCGCTTAACGTGCTCATTCATGAGTTACGTGGATTAGGATTAAGTATTAATTTAGAATAGTTTTTTTCCGGAGTAAAATACTCCGGAATTTCACTTTAAAAAAATTAAGCCATGGCTTTTAGAAGAGATAATAAAGTTAAAAGTACTTTTTCGAAAATCGTTATCGGTTTAGCTTCTCCTGAGGAAATTTTAGAACGTTCCAGTGGCGAAGTTATTAAACCCGAGACAATTAACTACAGAACATATAAGCCTGAACGTGATGGATTATTCTGCGAAAGAATTTTCGGTCCAGTTAAGGATTTTGAATGTCACTGCGGTAAATACAAAAGAATCAGATATAAAGGTATTGTTTGCGACCGTTGCGGAGTTGAAGTAACTGAGAAGAAAGTTAGACGTGAACGCATAGGTCATATTGAATTAATAGTTCCTGTTTCACATATCTGGTATTTCAGATCATTGCCAAATAAAATTGGAGCGTTATTGGGCTTACCTTCCAAAAAGCTTGATGCAATTATTTATTATGAGCGTTATGTTGTAATTAATCCAGGTTTTAAAGCTGCTGACGGCTTACAGAAAATGGATTTTCTTACAGAAGAAGAATATGTTGCAATAATTGATGCTTTACCAAAAGACAATCAATTTCTTGAAGATTCAGATCCAAATAAATTTATTGCAAAAATGGGAGCTGATGCATTGCATGAGTTGCTTTCAATAATTGATTTGGATGAGCTTTCTTACAATTTACGTAATCAGGCAAAAACCGAAACTTCACAACAACGTAAAAACGAGGCTTTAAAACGCTTACAAACTGTTGAGGCTTTCCGTGAATCTAAAAATCTAAATCGTCCTGAGTGGATGATTTTAAAAGTTATTCCGGTTATCCCACCAGAATTAAGGCCTCTTGTTCCACTTGATGGTGGTAGGTTTGCAACTAGTGACTTAAATGACTTATACAGAAGAGTAATTATTCGTAATAATCGTCTAAAACGATTAATTGATATTAAAGCTCCTGAAGTTATTTTAAGAAATGAAAAACGTATGTTGCAGGAAGCTGTTGACAGCTTACTTGATAACTCACGTAAATCAAATGCTGTAAAAACCGATGCTAACCGTCCGTTAAAATCATTAAGTGATAGCTTAAAAGGAAAACAAGGTCGTTTCCGTCAGAATTTACTTGGTAAACGTGTTGATTATTCAGCTCGTTCGGTAATCGTCGTTGGACCAGATTTGTTATTACACGAATGCGGTTTGCCAAAAGATATGGCAGCCGAATTATATAAACCATTTGTTATTCGTAAACTTATTGAGCGTGGTATTGTTAAAACAGTTAAATCTGCAAAGAAAATTGTTGACCGCCGTGATCCTGTAGTTTGGGATATTTTAGAAAATGTACTAAAAGGACATCCTGTTTTACTAAACCGTGCTCCAACATTGCACCGTTTGGGTATTCAGGCATTCCAGCCAAAACTTATCGAAGGAAAGGCAATTCAGTTGCATCCTTTGGTTTGTACAGCTTTCAACGCTGACTTTGACGGTGACCAGATGGCAGTTCATTTGCCTTTAGGTAATGCCGCAATTTTAGAAGCTCAATTATTAATGCTTGCTTCACATAATATTCTAAACCCTGCTAACGGTGCTCCGGTTGCAGTTCCTTCTCAGGATATGGTTTTAGGTTTATATTATATTACAAAGGCTAGAAAAAGTACTCCTGAAAAACCAATTAAAGGTGAAGGATTAATTTTCTATTCTCCTGAAGAAGTTATTATTGCTTATAACGAAAGAGCTGCTGAACTTCATGCTAACATTAAAGTTAAAACCTACGATTTAGTTGATGGAAAAATAGAATTAAAACTAATCGAAACAACAGTAGGTAGAGTATTGTTTAATGAAGTTGTACCTAAAGAAGTAGGATATATTAATGAACTTTTAACTAAGAAATCGTTAAGAGATATTATTGCTAATGTTTTAAAAGTTACTGGTATTGCAAGTGCTGCAAAGTTTCTTGATGATATCAAGAGTATGGGATACCAAATGGCGTTTAAAGGTGGATTATCATTCAACTTAAATGACGTAATCATTCCTGCTGAAAAACAAACGTTAGTAAATGATGGTTATCAGCAAGTTGAAGAAGTGATGTCAAACTATAATATGGGATTCATCACAAACAATGAGCGATATAATCAGATTATTGATATCTGGACACATACAAATGCTAAGCTTACAAACTTAGTTTTAAAACAAATTTCAGAAGATAATCAGGGATTTAACCCGATTTATATGATGCTTGACTCCGGAGCTCGTGGATCTAAAGAACAGATTCGTCAGTTATGCGGAATGAGAGGTCTTATGGCTAAACCTCAAAAATCAGGATCAACTGGTTCTGAAATTATTGAGAATCCAATTTTAGCTAACTTTAAAGAAGGGCTTTCAGTACTTGAGTATTTTATTTCTACTCACGGTGCCAGAAAAGGTCTTGCAGATACAGCTTTGAAAACAGCTGATGCTGGATATTTAACACGTAGATTAGTTGACGTTTCACAGGATGTTATTATTTCTATGAATGATTGTGGAACATTACGTGGATTAATAGCATCAACACTTAAAAAAGGTGAAGAAGTTGTAGAAACATTATATGATAGAATATTGGGTAGAGTTTCTGTTCATAACATATATCACCCAAATACAGGTGAGTTAATTATTGAAGCAGGTGAAGAAATTATTGAAGATATAGCTAAAGTAATTCAGGAGTCACCAATAGAACATGTAGAAATTCGTTCGGTATTAACCTGTGAATCTAAAAAGGGAGTTTGTGCTAAATGTTACGGCAGAAACTTGTCAAACGGTAGAATGGTTCAAATGGGTGAAGCTGTTGGTGTAATTGCAGCACAATCAATTGGTGAACCAGGAACACAGCTTACTCTTCGTACATTCCACGTTGGAGGGGTTGCAGCTAATATTACATCTGAATCAAATATTGTAGCTCGTTATGAAGGTATAGTTGAAGTTGACGAACTTAGAACAGTTGAATACAGTGAAGACAAGAATGCTTCATATGACGTTGTTGTTAGTCGTTTAGCTGAAATGAGAATTGTTGACAAGAAAACAGGTATCGTATTAATGACACATAACTTACCTTATGGTTCTAAGTTATATGTTAAAAATAATACCCCAGTTAAAAAAGGTGAGCTCATTTGTGAATGGGATCCATATAATGCTGTAATTATTTCAGAAGCTACCGGAAAAATTGATTTCGAGAATGTGATTGAAGGTGTTACTTTCCGCGAAGAGTCTGATGAACAAACTGGATTTAAGGAAAAAGTTATTATTGAAACCCGTGATAAAACTAAGAACCCAACAATTAAAATTGTTACAACAACAGGCGATGTACTTAAAAACTACAGTATCCCTGTTGGTTCTCACGTTTCTGTAAATCAGGGCGATAAAATAAAGACAGGTACTGTACTTGTTAAAATACCAAGAGCTGTTGGAAAATCTGGTGATATCACTGGAGGTTTACCAAGAGTAACCGAATTATTTGAAGCTCGTAACCCGTCAAATCCTGCTGTTGTTGCCGAAATTGACGGTGAAGTATCTTATGGTAAAATAAAGAGAGGTAATCGCGAAATTGTAATTACTTCAAAAACCGGTGAGGTTAAAAAGTATCTTGTTCCTTTATCAAAACAGATACTTGTTCAGGAAAGTGATTATGTTCGTGCTGGTACACCATTATCAGATGGAGCAATAACACCAAATGATATTTTATCAATCAAAGGACCAACTGTTGTTCAGGAATATATTGTAAATGAAATTCAGGAAGTGTACAGACTTCAGGGTGTTAAGATTAATGATAAACACTTTGAAATTATTGTACGTCAAATGATGCGTAAAGTACATATTGAAGATCAGGGCGACACTCGTTTCTTAGAGAAATCATTAGTTGATAAACTTGATTTTATGGAAGAAAACGATTGGATTTACGACAAAAAAATCATTACAGATGCTGGCGATTCAGAAGTTTTGAAACCAGGTATGATTATTACTGCTCGTAAATTACGTGATGAAAATTCAATGTTAAAACGTAAAGATAAGAAACTTGCTACCGCTTTAGACGCAGTTCCAGCAACTTCAAGTCAGGTTTTACAAGGTATTACCAGAGCTGCTCTTCAAACAAAGAGTTTTATGTCTGCTGCATCATTCCAGGAGACAACAAAAGTTCTAAACGAAGCAGCAATCAGAGGTAAAATAGATTACTTACAAGGATTAAAAGAAAACGTTATTGTTGGACATTTAATACCAGCTGGTACTGGATTACGCGAATACTCAAAAATGATTGTAGGTTCTAAGCAAGAACTAGAAAATATGACTACTCGTAAACGCGGAGTTGAAGTTTCAGAATAGTAAATAAATATGGAAGACAATAAAAATATTAACACAGGGCAAATAAATATTGAATTGGATGAGGAAACCGCTCAGGGTGTATATTCTAATTTAGCGGTTATTACACATTCTAGTTCAGAATTTGTTATTGATTTTGTTAGAATAATGCCTGGTGTACCTAAGGCTAAAGTAAAATCAAGAGTTATTTTAACTCCTGAACATGCAAAGCGTTTACTTTTAGCTCTTAAGGAAAATGTAGCAAAATTTGAGTCTCAGTTTGGTAACGTAAAAGTTACCGAACAGGGACCAATTATGCCAATGACCTTTGGAGGTCCTGCAGGTGAAGCATAAATCGTTATTTATTAGTGCAACCTTAGTATTATATTATAAGTCTATTTGCTGTGTTTCATATAGAAAAAAATGAAGAAACTGGCAATCATAATTTTTATTTTCTCATTAGTTTTACAATTTTCTTGTAAAAAAGAAGAGTTGGTTGTTGATAATGATTATCAGTCAGTGATTGATGATATAAGTGCTGACAATGCAGTTCAGAGTGTTTTTTCAACGGTAAATAGCTATGCTTTAGTATTTTTAGGTGCAAAGCAAACAAATGTTGATTCTAATATTATTGTTTCAATTACTCCACTTTACCCTTTAGATTCTTTTCCAAAAACTTTAATTCTTGATTATTGTAATGGTATAAATTGTTCTGATGGTAAATTACGTAAAGGAAAATTAATCGCTGTAATAAATAGTAAATGGGAGATTGAGCCATCCTCAAGTCCAATTTCAGCAGAAATTACTACTAACAATTATTACGAGAACAATGTTCAAATAATTGGAACATTTTCGGTTTTGTTCAATGGGTTCTTGGATAGTGTTCCGTCATTTACTCTAGCTACTAGTAATGCAGAATTAATTTTTGAAAACGGAAAGCATACACAATGGAGTTCTAGTAATACAACAAAATGGGTAACAGGTTTAAATACAATAGATAATTTTAGTGATGATGTTTTTTTATTATCTGGGAATAAGACTGGAATTAATTGTAATGGTAAAGGATATGAATCGAATATAACAAGTTCTTTAAAATTTGATAATTCATGTCTGAATAGCACAATCACTCAAGGTAAGCTTGAATTGATTCCTCAGGATATCGCTAAAAGAATAATTGATTTTGGAAATGGTGAATGTGATAGAAAAGCCATGGTGACCATTAATGGCATTTCAGTTGATATAGATTTTTGATATTTTTATAGTAAAATAAAATACGCCTTGCCTTAATTCAGGTGAGGTTTTTTTTTATGTTTTAACTATATAACTTTACCAAAAAGATTTTTGATGCTAACCCTTCAGATATTATTCTGGTTTTTGCTGATAATGGTATTTTATTCTTATGTAGGATATGGGCTTTTGCTATATATTTTAGTTGCCTTAAAAAGATTGTTTAGTAAAAATAAACCAGAAATAAATTCCGAAGAAACAGAAGTCACACTTTTTATTGCAGCATTTAATGAAATAGATTATGTTGAGGAGAAAGTAAAAAACAGTGTTCTATTAAATTATCCAAAAGAGAAACTTCACTTTTTATGGGTCACTGATGGATCAAATGATGGAACTCCTGAATTACTCTCAACATATAATAATATAACTGTTTTACATAATTCTGAAAGAGCAGGAAAAATAAATGCCATTAATCGTGGTATGAAAACAATTAAAACTCCAATTGTGGTTTTCTGTGATGCTAACACTATGCTATCGCAAAATAGCATTAAAGAGATTGTAAGAGCTTTTGATGACCCAATAGTTGGTTGTGTTGCCGGTGAAAAAAGAATTTTTGATAAATCAGTTGATTCCGCAGCAGGATCGGGTGAAGGGATATATTGGAAATATGAATCTTTTTTAAAGAAAATGGATTCTGAGTTTTATACTACTGTTGGTGCTGCAGGTGAGCTTTTTGCAATTCGTACAGAGCTTTTTAATGAAGTAGAACCTGATACACTTCTTGATGATTTTATAATGTCGATGAGGATTGCAATTAATGGCAATTTGATAAAATATGTACCTCAAGCATATGCCTATGAATCTTCATCAGCAAATGTAAAAGAAGAATTGAAAAGAAAGGTAAGAATTGCTGCCGGAGCTGTTCAGTCAACTTTTCGTTTAACAAAAGCATTAAATCCTTTTCATGATTTTAGATTGACTTTTCAGTTTGTTTCGCATAAGATTTCTCGTTGGCTTATTGTTCCATTTGCATTACCACTATTATTTATTATTAATTTATTATTAGTATATTTTGATGGTTATAATCAATTAACTGTTTACTCAGTTTTATTTTTATTGCAACTTTTGTACTATATTATAACATTACTCGGATGGATAATGCAAAGTATGAATATTAAATTAAAAATACTTTTTGTTCCATATTATATTTTTATGATGAATTATGCTTCCTGGCTTGGTTTGTTTAGATATATAAAAGGTAACCAATCAGTAAATTGGGAACGTGCCAAACGGTCTAGTTAATTCCTTATTAACTCACCCGACCCATTTTGTGTGGATGTAATTTTTGATGGGTTACCTTCCAAGTATATATTACCTGAATTAAAAAGCTTTGCGCTTAGTTCGTCCTTTACATTAATTTTTGTAAATCCGGTTGAGTTTGACATTACATTGCAATTATTTGTAATTAAATAGTTAAAATCAAAATTACTATAGCCGTTATTCCAATAGTTTGCTGAAATAACTTTTCCTTTAAGTATAATGTTACCAGTACCTGCATGAAGAGCATAAATTAACGAATTGTAATCTAGAGTAAGATTCACATTTGAAATATCTGCCCAATCATCAACTTTAAGTTCGTTGCCATAAAGCGTGTCTGTGCAACTAATGTCTGAGCTTCCCATTAAATTTATGTAAGAAATATTATTTAGCGAAATTTCAAGTTTTATTTTTCCAATAAATTTTCTCGACCAATTGCATTTATTTGTGTTCTTTATATAAAGTCGATTGTTTTCAACTACAGTTTCTATACCTTTAATCAAGTTTTTGCCTGTAATTATTCTAATCTGATTTATTGTATCAACTTTTAATTTAATATCAAAAACATTTTCAATTTCAAGTTCAGTAAAGTCTGACAACTCTCTAACTTCTTCTAATTCTTTGCCATTAGACACAAAACAATCACAACGATGTCCTTTTGAACACGAACCAAAAACTATGACCAGAATTAGCAAGTAATAAAGTTTATACATAATTTTTGCGAAAGTTAAAATTACTAAAAATACATGAAATATGAATAGTTAATAATTATGTCAAATTTTAGAAACTTAAAATTAAATCGGTTTATCTTTGTAATTATTTTTTAAAGTGGCAAAAGCAAAGAAAAAATCAAAACTAAAATTTATACTTAAAATTATTTTAAGTATTCTGTTCTTGTCAATTATAATTGGTGGGATTACTGGATATTCATACTATAAAAAAATTTATTTCCCCAATGTAAAAACTACAAAACAAAAAACATATTTGTATATTCCAACAGGTTCTAACTTTAATGATTTACTTCAGATTTTAAACAAGGATAGTTTATTGTTAGATGTCTCATCCTTTGAATGGCTTTCCGAGCAAAAAAATTATGTTGACCACATTAAGCCCGGTAAGTATAAAATAAGTAATGATATGAGTAATAATGAACTCATTAATTTATTAAGATCTGGTGAGCAAGAGCCTGTAAATCTAGTAATAAGAGGTTTTAGAACAAAGGAAGAATTAGCCGGTAAAATAGGAGCAAATCTTGAAGTTGATTCAGCAACAATTGTTGATTTGTTTGAAAGTGAAAGTTTTGCCGAGAAATTTGGTTTTACAAAAAACACTATTATGGTTATGATTATTCCAAATACATATGAATTTAATTGGAATACCTCTGCTGATGAGTTTTTTGCAAGAATGGCAAAAGAGTATAAAGCATTCTGGAATGACGAAAGGCAACAAAATGCAAGTAATGCTGGAATGACTCAGACTGAAGTTTCAATTTTAGCTTCTATAGTTCAGCAGGAAACATATAAAAATGATGAAATGTCAGATGTCGCTGGTGTTTATGTTAATCGTTTAAAAAAGGGAATGCTTTTGCAGGCAGATCCTACTGTTATTTATGCAGTTGGAGATTTTACATTGAAGCGTGTATTAAAAAAACATCTTGAGACAGATTCACCTTACAATACTTATCGTTATCAGGGTTTACCTCCGGGACCAATATGTATTCCCTGGCCAAAAACTTTAGATGCAGTTCTAAATTATACTAAACATCAGTATATTTATTTCTGTGCAAAAGAAGATTTCTCGGGGTATCATAATTTTGCTAAAACATTAAATGAGCACGAGAAAAATGCTACTAGGTATAGAAATGCATTAAATAAAAGAAAGATAAAATAAAATATTACACAAAGACGCAAAGAGCGCAACGCAAAATATCTTATCGACCTTAGCGATCTTTGCGAGAAAATAAAAAAAAACAAGCAAAGACGCAAATAAATAATATTTTAGAAAGAAAAATATTGGACAATCAACAAAGAATCACAAATAACTTAAACAAAATTTTAAATACCTTTGCGAACTTAGCGCTTTATGGTTAAAAACATAATAAATTATGACAAAAATTAAATTTGGAACAGATGGTTGGAGGGCTATTATTGCAAAAGACTTTACTGTAGATAATGTAGCTAAAGTAAGTGTTGCGGTTGCTATCTGGTTAAATAAAAAATATAAAAACCCTACTGCAGTTGTTGGTTATGATTTTCGTTTTGGTGGAAAAATGTTTGCCGAAACTGTAGCAACAGTATTAGCAAAATATGAAATAAAAGTAAAATTATGCAATTCTGCTGTTTCTACTCCTGCTGTTTCGTTAGCTGTTGTGAAGGAAAAAGCTCAGATTGGCATAATGATTACTGCAAGTCATAATCCTCCTGATTATAATGGTTACAAACTAAAGGGTGATCACGGAGGTCCTTTGTTAGAAGAAGGAACAAAAGAAATTGAGGCAATAATTCCTGAAGAACATGGATTGGTTCTTGAGTCTTTAAAAATAGATGAATTAATCAAAACTGGATTTATTAAAGTAGTTGATTTAGAAGAAATGTATTTAAATCATGTTTATGCAAACTTTGATATTGAAGCACTTCGCAAATCAAAATTTAAATTCGCTTTTGATGCAATGTATGGTGCAGGGCAAAATGTTATGAGAAAACTTTTTCCTGATATAGCTCTTTTGCATTGCGAAAATAACCCCTCATTCTGCGGTATTGCACCTGAACCATTACATAAAAATTTATTAGAATTCAGTAATTTTATAGCAAACAGTGGAAAAATTGATTGTGGTTTAGCTGTAGATGGTGATGCTGACCGTATTGCACTTTATGATGGCAAAGGAAACTACATTAATTCACATCTTATTATATTAATTTTAACATACTATCTTGCAGAATATAAGAAATTAAAAGGGAAAGTTGTTACAGGTTTTTCAAGTACTGTAAAAGTTGAGAAGCTTTGCGAAAAATACAATATTCCTGTGCAGCGTGTTAAAATTGGGTTTAAAGATATTTGTAAGGTAATGTTGCATGAAGATGTTCTTGTTGGTGGCGAAGAGTCTGGTGGTATTACTTGCAAAGGTCATATCCCTGAACGTGATGGAGTCTGGATGGGTTTAACAATCTGGCAATTTATGAATGAAACCGGAAAAAACATTACGCAAATAATAGATGAGATTTACAAAATAACAGGCACTTTCTTTTATA
This sequence comes from Bacteroidia bacterium, assembly GCA_016218155.1. Classification (NCBI taxonomy): domain Bacteria; kingdom Pseudomonadati; phylum Bacteroidota; class Bacteroidia; species Bacteroidia bacterium. The sequence goes on along the minus strand of JACREQ010000105.1, from coordinate 171,520 downwards.
GTCGAAACGATTTAAAAATTGAAGATAAGGTAAAGAATAAAGTTATTCAGGCTTGTAAAAACGATATGTTTAAAGAGTTTGGAGAGTTTAAAGTTGAGCATCTTGAAACACTTGATGGATATAAATATTTTATAAATGAAAATGAGTGGATAATGATTCGCCCCTCAGGAACCGAGCCTTTATTGAGATTATATGCCGAGACTTCAACTCCGGAAAGGTTAATTAAATTTCATGAAGAGGCTTTAAAGGCAGTCAATAGTTTAAATACTTAAAGAATTAGCAAATAATAATAACTTGATTAAGAAGATTGCATATTATTTAACTTTTTTGATTATTGTTATTATTTCGTTTAGAATATATTCTTCTGTCTTTTATCCAGGGTTAAATTCTGATAATGCCGTTACCATTTTAATGGTTCATTATTTTAATTTGCCAGATGATATTTATTTCTGGGGGCAGGATAGAATGGGCTCAGTTATTCCATTGTTTGCTCAAATACCAAACAAGTTATTTCACTTATCTGCAATTTATTCTGAAGCCATTGTTCATTATTTAATTTTAATAATCGGATTTTTCTCAATCTCATCTTTTTTTAAGAACTATTTCACGAAGTTAATGCTTGCGTTAATTTTGTTTTTGCCACCGGCAAGGGAAGTTGAAGTTACTCAATTAACTTTGAGTATTCAGTATATGTTTTTGTTTTTAGGTATTTACTTTATTTTAAAACAAAATAGTAGCAATATTAAGAGTCACCTTTTTTTTCTATTTGCAATGTTATCATTTATTATTGCTGTCTGGGATTCAGATCTGGCATTGGTTTCAGTTGCTTTATTTGTGTTTCTGTATTTGTATTATTTCCTTAAAGACTTTTCATTAAAAACAATCTTAAATAATAAATTTATTTATTATCTGTTGTTCTGTACGTTGTTAGGTTCATGTTTTATCTTCTATGCTAAAAGTAATTCAGCCAACAGAACCGATTATACTTTATTAAGTAAACCAGAAGAAATTATTGAGACTTTTAAAATTTTCGCAAAATCTTTAAATGACATTTTCCTTTTTAAAATTAATGAAACATTTACCAGTATATATTCATATCTGGCACTATTTACGGTGGCTTTATTTATTTGGTTTTCGAAAAATATTAGATTTAAGGAGTTGTTATCAAAAAGACTTTTTATATTCTTGTTAATTGATGTTATTGTAATATTTATTGTAATTATGATAACTAAATGGACATTTATGAATGGTGTTCCAAGAAGATATTTTAATTGCACTTATATTTCGCTTTCAGTTGCTATTCTTGTTCTTTTTGAGAATCTTGAATTAAGCAAAATTAAATATTATTTAGTAAAATATGTTCTTTTAGTAACTGTAATTATAGGTAGTTTCGGTACTCTTTTTACTGTAAAATATATTTGGTTTCACCCATTTAAACCATATTCTGAAATTATCTCAGAGCTTGATAAGTTAGGCGAAATAGGTATTATCGGAGATTATTGGAATTCATATATTTGTTCAATTAATAAACCTGATGTAATTAAAGCTACCCCTCACGATCAGGCGTGTGTAAGGAATTATAAATTGGTTGATGAAGTTTTTAAACAAGAAAAAATTTATCTTATTAAAGATTTGTGGTTTGAATCATATCCGGACACAATTGTTCAATTTGGAAGAACATTAATAAAACAAGAAGAACCTTTTGTTTTAGCAAATGCAACATTGTGCAGATATAAATTGACTAATTCAAAATAAGTTTAATAAGAACGGAGAATTTATTTAGATTGTTAAATAACATATATTTAAGTTGCATCTTTTTGAATATCTTTATTGTCTGAATTATAAAGGTTATATATGAAAAAAATAATTATCTCATTAATGTTCTTATTTTCTATAGGCATTATTAAGGCAAATCCAATAACTCCACCTCCTATAATAAGTGAATTCTATTTAGTTAACGATTCCATTTGGTACCTCGAATTGTGTTTCAACCCGACTTTTAATTATGATACAATTCTTGATGGATATCAGATTACAACTTCATTTGGAACTGCTCTTTTTAAAAATGGGATTCATATAACACAGGGAAGTATTATTGTGATTACTCAAGATAGTTTGCAAACACTGCTTAAAATATTTAGAACAGGAGATTTTATTAATATTGAAAAAACAATATTTTCTGATACATATTTAATTGATGGAATTAGCTTTGGCAGTAATCTTACTTATTCTATAAGTTCTCCTATTGCCGGACAGTCTATTGTAAATCAAACTTATAGTTGTTGGAGCTTTATGTTGGGACAATTTGAAACAAATTATCGTTTAGTAAAGGAAAATATTCCGAGTATTGGTATTAATGCTCATCAGGCTACCGATTTTATGGGAACTTGTAAAGGTAAAGTTTTCGATTTAATGCATAATCCAATTAGTGGTATTCTCATAAGCAATAATCATGATTTCTATTATGCAGGTATGGGAGCTTGTGAAATTGAATTTGACCATGGTGTTACAGATACTTCTGGTAAGTTTAATGTTTATTTAAAAAGTGGAAAGCAACTTATTCAACTTTTTACCACATCCTCTTTGCTTTTAGATACTATAGTTTTTATTGAACCTGATTCTCTAAATTATTATGAATTTACTTTAGATACTCTTTTAAACCGTGTAGTATTAATGTCAATAAATCAAAATTTTTCATTAAGCTGTTTCCCAAATCCTTCCAATGGAAAAACTGCAATCTCATTTGAATTGCCTGATAATACTCACAATTCAAATACATTGATTAAAATCTACAATTCAACAGGTGAAATGATACGGATATTGCCAGTAGATATTTCTGGTAAACAAAATAAGTATTCGGTTGAATGGGATGGAAAATGTTATAATAAAACAGTTGCTTCAGGTGTCTATTATTATAATCTTGAGCTTGACGGAAAAAAAGTTGCAACAAATAAACTTATAATCACAAAGTGAAAATAGTAGTTGTTATTTTGTTATTTGTTTTTCCAAAATTCTTATATTCTCAAGGTCTTCAGTTTTATAAAGAAGATTTAACATTTGAAATTAAAGACAACTATCTTTATGTTGATGGAATTTATCATTTTTGTAACAATGGTAATAAAGAAATAAATCAGATATTGTTTTATCCTTTCCCTGTTGATAGTTTATATGGGAATGTTGATACGGTTTTTGCTGCAAACGTCAAAACTGACAATGTAAACATAATTACAAATAAATCTCAAAAAGGAGCTTCTTTTAAAATAAATATTGACGCTTACGGTATAGCAAAATATCGTATTTATTACAGGCAAAAAATAGATAAAAATAAAGCAGAATATATATTAAAAACTACTCAGAAATGGGGAAAACCTTTCGAGAATGTATCTTATAAATTAATTGTTCCAGTAAAACTAGAAATTACAAAAATGTCATATAGCCCTGATAGCACTCAAATATTTAATGAAATAAGAATTTATTTCTGGAATAAAAAAGATTTTATGCCCGATAAAAATATGGAGTTTTATTTTAAGAAGTGATTAAAATTTGGGCTAATTGTTATGTGATAAATTAAATTTTTGTATTATGCGTACCATCGCAAAATGGAATATTGCCAGTCTGTTTACACATGCATAAATGATGCGATCCACTTTTTTCTGCTTTAAAAACTTTTGGTTTAATTCCTGTACCCATATGTTCTCCGTCACAAAATGGTTGCTTAAATGATAAACCACATGAACACCAGGAATAAATACGTCCATTAATTAGTTCAACTTCTATTGGTTTACTTCCTGCTTTTCTTGGTGATTCCATCAGTCTATAACAAATTACATTAATTTTACTATTTCTTCAAGTGCTTTGCTGTCAAGTTTAACTGTCATGCCTGTTGCATTGTTTTTAATAAGTAAATCCGTGATTTCCTTTTTCATCGAATCTGAAATACCAATTTGTGAAAGTCTTATGGGAGAGTTTAATTTTGTAAACAGATCTTCAAAAGAACTTATTATTTCATCTACAGTTGTAACATTAAATATTTCTTGTCCTAACCATAAAAGTTTAGCATCTAATTTTTCTGAATTATATTTCATCCAGGCAGGAAAAACAATGGACAATGAAGCTCCGTGTGGTGTGTCGTAAAGTAATGAAATTACATGCCCAATATCATGAACTCCCCAATCACCTGATTTTCTTCCATAAAAAGTTAAACCATTTAATGCACATGTTGAAGCCCACAAAACCCTTGCTCTGAGCAAATAATTGTTTAGGTTGTTCAGTAATTTTGGACCTGCCTCAGCCATTTCTTTAATAATACTGACAACAAATCTATCAGAAAGCACAGCGTCTCCTTCACCAAAATATGCTTCTAATGAATGTGCAATAATGTCGGCAATACCATAGCTGGTATAATCTCTCGAAACGCTTAATGTAAAAGACGGATCGCAATATGAAATTGCTGGGTAAACTAATGGTGAGCCAAAGCCCACTTTTTCTTTTGTTATAGGATTTTGCAGAACAGAGAACTGATTCATCTCAGTTCCTGTAGCAGCAAGTGTCAATACAGTTACTAAAGGCAATGCTTTTGTTGGTTTAACTTTGAATTTCATTACCTGCCATGGATCATGATTTTCGGGAATACAAATAGCAATTATTTTTGCAGAATCAATTACACTTCCACCACCTACAGCAAAAATAAAATCTACATTATTTTTAATTCCCATTTTAATTGCATTCTCTACATCACTTACTAAAGGGTTTGATTTTATTCCTTCAAATTCGAAAATTATTTTACCTGCTTTCTCTAACTGTTGTTTTACTTCGTTATAAATGCCATTATTTTTTATTGACCCTTTTCCATAAACTAATAATACTTTTTCGCCATAATTTATAATATGCCCGGGTATTTGTTCGCAAACTCCTTTCCCAAATACCAATCGAGTTGGATTATTTACAGTAAAGTTTTCCATAATGTTAAATAATTAGAATAATTTCTTAATAGGTGTGTGTTCAGCGCTAATTTTGTGAATTACACCTCCGATTGAATCTGTTTTAGCACCTGTTGCCGATGCAAGTATGTTAATTTCATTACGATTTCTTAAAACACCCAGAAAAGCAAATATAATAGCTTCTTTAAATTCAATAACTTCTCTTACAGGAACAACAAATTGGTGAATGGAGTTTTGTTCAAGAATTTGCACCAAATATTTATTTAATGCACCACCACCTGTTGTTAATATTGAACGTTGTTTATCTCCAGGCAACACTTTGCCTATCTGAATTGAAACATGCTCGCAAACCGTCCTAATCCTGTCTTCTATACTAATCTTCTCGTTTTTAATTAATGGTAAGAACTCAGTTTCAAACCACTCTCTTCCTAACGACTTTGGGGTAGGTAAATTATAAAAATTTAGTGTGTTTAGTGTGACTAATAATTCAATATTTATTTTTCCTTTCATTGCAATAAAACCATCCTTATCAAATTCTTTTCCAGCTTTGTTTGCAAGATAATTTATAGCCATATTCACTGGACAAATATCAAAAGCAATTCTTTTTTCATCTTTTTTAAATGAAACATTTGCAATCCCGCCAAGATTAAGGCAAAAATCATAATTTGCAAAAAGCATTTCGTCGCCAATTGGAACTAATGGTGCGCCTTGTCCACCCATTGCAACATCCATAGTTCTGAAATCACTGATTGTTGTTATACCAGTTTCAGATGCAATAAAATGCCCGTCACCAATTTGAAAAGTAATATTCTCGGCTGGATTATGAAAAATTGTATGTCCGTGTGAGGCAATTAAACTGATTTTTATTGGTAACCCTTTTAAAAATCTGTTTACTAATGACCCCAGATAAATTCCATATTCTTTATGAAGTTTTATAAATTCATAAGAACTTAGATTTGGAGCATTGGTTAATTTGTCTTTCCATTCTTTTGTATATGCAAAAGTTGCTGATTTTAAAAGTTTATAATGCCATACGTTTAATTTATAATCAAAAAGGCATAATGCAATATCTACTCCGTCAAGCGATGTGCCCGACATTATCCCAATAGAATAATATGAGTTTTGAATCTTCATTTATACAACCATAAAAATAGAAATAAAATGGGTTTTATAATATGCTTTCTTTTAAAAAAATACTAAATTTTAATTTAGGTATAAGTTGCAATATATAAGACAAATAAGATTTATAAGAATAATTCCTTTTTTTTTTGCTTATTGAACATTATCTTTGTGTTAAAATGGAATAAATGAATACTGACTACGATGATTTGATTATTTCTCTAAAAGACAAGATATTCAAACTCATTGTAATGGTAAACGAAGAAAAAACAAAAAATAACGTTCTTTTAAAAAATAAGGAAGAATTGGAGTTACAACTTAATGAAAAAAAGCTTTTAATTCAGCAAGTTGAACAAAAATACGAAAACCTTAAACTTGGTAAAATAATTGATATTTCGGGATCAGAAATACATGATGCCCAAATAAAAATAAATAGAATTGTGCGGGAGGTTGATAATTGTATAGCTCTTTTAAACAAGTAAAAAGATAATATGGACGACGAAAAACTCACAATACGAGTAAATATAGCCGACAGGTATTATCCGCTTACAATAAAAAAAATGGAAGAAGAGCAGGTAAGAAAAGCAGCGAAGCGAATAAATGATACTGTGTTACAATATAAGAAGTTGTATACAGATAAGGATGGACAGGATTTTTTAGCTATGGCAGTTTTGCAGTATGTAACTAAATTAACTGAGTTTGAAGAAAAACAAAATATCGCTCCGTTCGTAGAACAAATTAAAGAGATTGACAAAGAGTTGGAAGATTACCTGCAAAAAGAGCAGAACGTTCTTTAACATAAAACGATACAGCCCGTACGTAATTCTTTATTCGTTTTAAAAATCAACAGAATCAAACTAGGGGTGATTCTCGAGATGTCTATGGTAGGCCTCATCTTGCTTGCAAGATTCCTTTTGGAACAGTGGAAACCAGAAGCAAACGGTTAGCCCCGCCCATGTGATATTGGGTTTTCTAAAATGATAAAGAAGGCAGTACGGGTTTTTTTATTAATTTTTTTTAAATATATAATATGGTACTAACAATTGTAGTTGGAATTATAGCGTTGGCTGCTGGTGGTGTTGTCTCTTATTTTTTATGGGATAAAGCATTGGCAACAAAGGCACAAAAAGCTATAAAAGAAGCAGAGGCAGAAGGCGAAGTTATAAGAAAACAAAAAGAACTTTTAGCAAAAGAAAAATTTCTCCAGTTAAAATCTGATCACGAAAAATTTGTTAACGAAAAGGGTGCGAAAGTACTTCAGGCTGAGCAACGTGTAATTCAAAAAGAAGCTTCATTATCTCAGAAAATTGAAGAAGTTCAGAGAAACCGTAAAGAAGTTGAAACACTTCAGAATAATCTTAAGTTGCAAACCGAAAAGGTTGAAAAGAAAAAAGAAGAGCTTGAAAAACAGAAAAATGCACATTTAGAAAAACTTGAGACAATCAGCGGACTTTCAGCTGAAGAGGCAAAATCTCAATTGATTGAATCTTTAAAAGATGAAGCAAAAACTTCTGCAATGGCTTTTGTAAATGTAGCTATGGAAGAAGCAAAAATGACTGCTTCTAAAGAAGCTAAAAGAATTGTAATTCAAACTATTCAGCGTGTTGCTTCAGAAGCTGCTGTTGAAAATTCTGTTACAGTTTTTCATATCGAAAATGATGAAATTAAAGGGCGTATTATTGGTCGCGAAGGTCGCAATATTAGAGCTTTGGAAGCTGCAACAGGTGTTGAAATTATTGTTGACGATACCCCTGAAGCAATTGTGCTTTCTGCTTTTGATCCGGTTCGTAGAGAAATTGCACGCTTAGCTCTTCATCAGTTGATTACCGATGGAAGAATTCACCCTGCACGCATCGAGGAAGTTGTCGAGAAAGTTCGCAAACAGGTTGAAGAAGAAATGGTTGAAACCGGTAAACGCACAACAATAGATTTGGGTATTCATGGATTACATCCAGAACTTATTCGTTTGGTTGGAAAAATGAAATATCGTTCTTCATACGGTCAAAATTTATTACATCACTCACGCGAATGTGCTAACCTATGTGCTATTATGGCATCAGAACTTGGATTAAATCCGGTTACTGCAAAACGTGCTGGTTTACTTCATGATATTGGTAAAGTTTCTGACGAAAATCCTGAATTACCTCATGCTTTACTTGGTGCAAGCATTGCTGAGCGTTGTAAAGAAAAAGCAGAAATATGCAATGCAATTGGTTCGCATCATGATGAAATCGAAATGACAAGTTTACTTTCACCAATTGTACAGGTTTGTGATGCCATTAGTGGAGCTCGCCCGGGTGCACGTCGTGAAGTTGCCGAATCATATGTAAAACGATTAAAAGATTTAGAAAATCTTGCGCTTTCATATCCTGGTGTGCTTAAAACATATGCTATTCAGGCTGGTCGTGAGCTTAGAGTAATTGTTGGCAGCGAAAAGATTAACGATAAAGATGCTGAAACATTATCATATGATTTAGCTCGCAGAATTCAGGATGAACTTACTTATCCAGGACAAATAAGAATAACTGTTATTCGCGAAACAAGAGCTGTTGCATACGCTAAGTAAATAACAAATTAAAAAAAATTAAGAGCTGCCTCAAAAGGACAGCTTTTTTTATTTTTCAAATAGTAGCGCAAGTCTGTGACTTGTGCTACTATACAACATTAAAATTTAAAAAGATAGTAGTTTTGGCACAAGTTGAAAACTTGCGCAAAAATTAGAAAATTCTAATGTAATTGTTTATCCAAATCCATCAAATGGTAATATTACTATTTCATCAATTACTAACGAAGTTATCACAAATATTATCGTTAGTGACATAACAGGTAGAATTGTATTTAATAAGAGTTTTGATAGTGAGCTTTTTGAAGTAAATAATGATTTCTCATTCTTACCCGCAAGTACTTATTTTATTTCTATTTCTACAACAAATAACGTTTATATTAAAAAATGCATTATTGTTAAATAAATCTTGTAAATTTGAAAGCCTGTGAAAATCAGGCTTTCAAATTCTTGTTTTCATATGAATAAAATATTATGTTTATTGTTATTTTTTTTCCCTTTTAATAGTTTTACTCAAAATTTAGTTTCCAATCCAAGTTATGAGCAATATAGTTTTTGTCCAAATTATATGGATCAACTATTGTATTGTCAAAATTGGTTTGTTTGTAGAGAAACTCCAGATTATTATAACTCTTGTTCTTCTTTTTTAGATATTGTACCACCAAATTGTTCTGCAGGTTATCAATATTCTCATTCAGGGAACGCTTTTCTAGGATTAATAACTTTTACTCCAATACCCCAAAATAACAGAGAGTTTATAGGTTCACAATTAGTAAGTTCCTTTGTGATTAATCAAAAATATTTTTTTTCATTTTATGTAAACCTTTCTGGGGGAATTAATTTAGGTACAACAATTGCCTCAAATAAAATAGGCATTAAATTTTCAACAATTCCTTATTCATATTCTAACCCTGCTCCAATAAATAACACAGCGCACTTTTATACTAATACAATAATTACCGATACTGCTAAATGGACAAGAATAAGCGGTTCTTTTATTGCCGATTCGGCTTATTCGTATATACTGTTAGGCAATTTTTTTGATGATGCACATACTGATACTTTAAACTTATCGCCTACAAATAATAATTATGCATATTATTATATAGATGATGTATGTGTTAGCCCGGATTCTCTTTTTTGCGAGAATTGGTTGGGGGTAAGTGAGCAAACAGTAAAAAACACAGAAGATATAACAATTTACCCAAACCCATGGGTTAACCACCTTAATGTAAAGTTTAACAATATACCTAGTGAAAATACAACTTTAAGTGTTTTAGATATTACGGGCAAAGTAATTTTGCAAACAATAACTAAGGAAAATGAGTTTGTGATCAATACAGAGAAGTTGGCAAAGGGGTTGTATTTGGTAAAGGTGGAGAATGGTAAAACTGTTGCGTTGAAAAAGATAACAAAGTAGTAGGCTTATAGATTCTTCACTTCACTTTGTTTCGTTCTGAATGACTATGTCCTCCTTTGTAATTATGAGTGTAGTGCAACGAAACGATGAATCTAATGTGTCAAATTAATCCACCGCAATTTACTTTAAGTCAATTTTTCATTTAAAAATAGTTAAACTTTAAAAAGGCAATAATCTCAATTTCAATTTTAAAATTAACTTTGTCCGCTTATTCAATAAATTGATGAAGAATATTTTTTATTTATTGGCTCTTATTATAGTAGCTTACTCTTGTAATTCTGATGGTTATGTTACTGATACTTCAGGAATGAAATACAAGTTCTTTGTAAGAAACGATAATAATAAGAAACCTGTTGTTGGCGATATTCTTGTTATTAAAATGAAATACACAACTGAGAAAGATTCAGTACTTTTTGATACTAAAGAATTTAACGGGCAGCCTTTTAGAATGAAAATGAATGCTGCTTCAAAAAACGGAGGAACTATTGATGATGCTTTTGCATTAATGCATGAAGGCGACAGTGCAGAGTTTGTTGTAGATGCCGAAAGATTCTTTTTAGAAACAAAAAACAGTGCAATTCCTGAATTTATTAAGAAAGGAGATAAGCTAGTTTTTAATATTAAGCTTGTTGAAATTTTTAGTTATGATAAATTTTTAGAAGAGAAAAAGGCTGCAGATTTAATGACAGCCGAACAGGAACAAAAAATTCTGGAATCATTTATTGAAAATGCAAATATTACTGTAAAACCAACAAGTACCGGACTTTATTATATCGAAGATAAGGCAGGAAAGGGAAGTTATCCAAAGGTTGGACAAAAAGTAAAAGTTCATTATACTGGTTCTTTTGTTAGTGGCGAAGTTTTTGATTCCTCTTTAAAACGTGGCGAAGTTTTTGAATTCAAGTTTGGCGAAAAAGAAGTAATCCCCGGGCTCGAAGAAGGTATTGGTATGATGAAAAAAGGTGGAAAGGCAACACTAATAATCCCTTCAGGTCTTGCTTACGGCGATCAGCAGTTTAAAATGATACAACCTTTTTCGACATTAATTTTTGAAATAGAACTAATAAACATTGAATAATATGAAAATAAAATTTTTATGGCTAACAGCCTTAGCAATTAATCTTATAACATTTCAAACCATGAGTCAGATAAAGGAAAAGGATTATAAAACTACAGCTTCAGGGCTTAAATACGTTATTCTTCAAAAAGGAAAAGGTGTGCAACCAAAACCAGGCGATAGAGTTTCAGTACATTATGAGGGCAAATTAATGAATGATACAATTTTTGATACTTCGTATAAACGCGGACAACCATTTGCTTTTGTACTTGGACAAGGTCAAGTAATTAAAGGTTGGGACGAAGGAATAGCTTTATTAAATGAAGGTGATTCAGCAGTATTTATTATTCCTGCAGAATTAGGTTATGGATCGCAAAGTATGGGTTCTATTCCCGCAAATTCTACTCTAAAATTTACTGTAAAACTTATGAAAGTTACACCTGAAGTAAAGGTAGAACCATATAATACAGCAGGAAAAGATACATTAAAAACTCCATCAGGTTTAAAATTAATTTTGGTTTCTCAGACAAATAAGAATAATCAGAGACCACCAAAAGGATCAACAGTAAAAGTTCATTATACAGGTTATTTTGAAGATGGAAAAATATTCGATTCATCAGTAAAACGTGGTGAACCTATAAGCTTTCAGGTTGGAAAAGGTATGGTTATTAAAGGCTGGGATGAAGGTATTTCAATTTTAAAAGTAGGAGATAAGGCACGATTATTAATTCCATATCAATTAGCATATGGCGAAGCAGGTCGTTCACCTGTTATTCCTGCAAAAGCAAATTTAATTTTTGATGTTGAATTAGTTGATTTTACACCTGAAGTTAAACCAGCTTTATTTGATACAAAAGGTAAAGATACTTTGTCAACACCAACAGGATTAAAATATATTGTTGTTAGCGAAGGTAAAAAAGATGCTGTTAAAGCAGAAGCAGGAAAAAAGGTTTCTGTTCACTATACCGGTTATTTTGAAAATGGAGATATTTTCGATTCTTCAGTTCAACGCGGACAGCCTCTTGATTTTGACTTAGGAAAAGGTATGGTAATTAAAGGTTGGGATGAAGGTATTGGATTAATGAAAGTGGGAGATAAGCTAAGATTATTAATCCCTTATCAATTAGCATATGGAGAAAATGGTTATCCTGGTGCAATTCCTCCAAAATCAAACCTTGTTTTTGATGTTGAATTAATGGGAGTGAAGTAGAATTTTCTTTTAAAAATTGCGAAGCGAAGTATTTATAATGTAGATACTTCGCTTCGTTATATTTGACATATATTATTTTATAGGATTACCATTTTCATCCCATTCTTTGTCATAAATAATATCGCCATTCTTAAAAAGTTTTTCGAAACGTGGTTTACCATTGTCGTACCAGCCATACCAGTTTCCGTTTTCGTGGTTCTGAGAGTACAAGCCTTTCGAAATTATTTGACCTTCTTTATTCCATTCCTGCCAAAGTCCTTCTTTTTTTCCGTTCTGGTAATTTATTTCTTCACGTAGTTGGCCTGTTTCGTGCCATGCTTTCCACAAACCTTGTTCTTTACCATTGTTAAATTTAATTTCAATCCATTTTTGACCATTTTCATAATACCAATTCCATAAACTATCTTTCTGTCCTTTTGTAAAGTGACCAGATTCTTTTAATTTTCCGTTTTCATGCCATATTTTCCAATCACCATTTTCTACTCCGTTTGAATAGTTTCTAACTGCACCTAATGTTCCATCGTTAAAGTAACCTTTAAATTCTCCGTCTTTTAATCCTGAAAGATATCTTCCTTCGTATTCTAATTGACCGCTTTCATACCAGGCTTTTGAAACGCCATCTTTCTTTCCATCTTTATAATTATAAGAAATACTATTTTTCCCGTTTTCGTAATTATCTAACACTTCACCGGTAAAAAGTTTTTTGGTTCCTTTTAAATATGTTAACCCCTCTTTTTCTTCAATATCATCTTGTTTTGCTGTGAAAACCGAGCATGCAAACATTGTGAAAACAATAAAAGATAGGGTGAAATATTTTAAAACTGATTTTAACATATTGCAGAATTAATTATTTATAATTTTGATGAGACTTCATTTAACTTTATTATTGCTTCCTTAGAATTTAAAATAAATCTGTTAACAAATTCGGGGTATTCGTCTGTTCTCTCATTATTTGCAGCAATATTTTCGAGTACTTTCAAATCTTCAATAAGACTTATAATTCCCATAATTGCAACAGATGATTTTGCTTTGTGTGCAATAGAAGCAAGTGCTTTTGAATCATTATTGCTTATTGCTTTATTCATTTCGCAAACAAACTCTGGAACCTGTTCTTTAAAAATTTCAATCATCTCTTTTATAAGATTATTGTCGCCTGCTGCCATATTTTCTAAATAGCTTAAATCTAAGTTTATTTCCATTTTGGTAATTTACAGTAAATTAATTATCAGGTAATATGCTTTTTAATATTTCTTTAAAATTAATAAAATTTAATTTTATAACACATTAAAATTATTAATGTGGTTATAATTAAGGTTGTAAGAAATGTATGATTTTTGAAAATAATTCTTCCGGTTTAAATGGTTTTGAGATATAGTCGTTCATTCCTGTTTCGAAACATTTTTCTTGTTCTCCTTTAATAGCTGCAGCTGTTAAAGCGATTATTGGTACCTGTCTTTTCTTTTCACTCATATGTTCTCTTATAAAAAGTGTTGCTTGATAACCATCCATAATTGGCATATGAAGATCCATTAAAATAACGTTATAGTCATTATTTTTAATTAGATCTATTGCCTCTTGTCCATTTTCAGCAGAGTCGATGTTTTTGAAATTTTGTTTCTTAAGAATTGTTTTAGCTAACAATAAATTAAGTGGATTATCTTCAACAATTAATATTCTTGAATTTTCTAAAATATCTTTTGTTACAGTAATAATATTTTGAATTGATAATTGTTGTAATTCTGATAAGCTAGGTGCAGATGTTTTTTTGTATTGTATTGTAAAACAGAAAGAGCTTCCTTTTCCTTGCTCACTCTCAACCCATATTTTTCCTTTTTGTAATTCAATTAATTGCTTGCAAATTGTTAATCCAAGCCCTGTGCCACCGTATTTTCTAGTTGTATCGCTAGCTGCCTGACTAAAACTCTGAAATATAAAATCTAATTTATCTTTTGGTATTCCAATCCCTGTATCTATTACACTAAACTGTAATTCTACAAGATCATCATTTTCATTTGTTTTGTCAATTTTAATTTTAATACTTCCATTTTCGGTGAATTTTATTGCATTCCCAACTAGGTTCAGAAGTATTTGGTTTAATCTGACATGATCGCCAATTAAATAATCTGGAACGTTGTTATTTTTTTCAATTATAAAGTCGAGCGTATGTCCTTTAAGCTTAAAGTCAAAAGTTTTACGTATATTTTCTAATGTATCGTTTATATTAAACCTGATATTCTCAAATTCAATTTTTCCTGCTTCAATTTTCGAGAAATCCAGAATGTCATTTATTATAATAAGAAGATTATCGGCAGATGTTTTAATGTGTTGCAAATAATCGCGTTGTTCGTCGTTTATTGGTGTTCCAAGTATAAGATTTGACATTCCAACAATCGCATTCATTGGAGTTCTTATTTCATGGCTCATGTTAGCTAAAAATACTTCCTTTATTTTTGCAGAACCGATAGCTTGTTCTTTTGCTAATATAAGTGCTTCGTTCTGCTCTTCTATCTTGGATAACATTCCGTTAAAACCTCCTGTTAGTTCACCGACTTCGTCATTTCCCTTTTTTTCAATTCTTACAGAAAAATCACCATTTTCTGTAATATTCTTAACAGTTTGAGAAAGTTTTTTTATTGGTACTGAAATTATTTTTTGCATTTGGGTGGAAATAATTAATGCAAAAACCAATGATGAAAATGTAATGATTATTAAAACTAATAATGATTTGGAAAATCTTGTATCATAGTCTGCTAAGTCGCGATCCAGGAAGATGTAACCTATGATTGTTTTATTGTCTGATTCGTCAAAAATTGGTCGTAAAAGTGTAATATAATTTTCACTTAATGTTGTGCCATTTTTAGTTGTAAATATTGCTTGTGTGGGAATTGTTATATTACTGTCTCTTCTGTAATAAGCAAATGGTTTCTTTTTGTCATTATATATACAAACTGATTTTATGTGTAATTCAGCTTTAAGTGATTTTAAAATATCTGCAGATTGTTTGGAGTCGTTAAATAAAATTGCTGCTGTAGAATTACTAGAAATTATTTGTGAAATTATTTCAAGACTTTGTATGTTTTTCTGAACAAATTCATTTTTGTCATATCTTGCATAAAAGTAGGCTGCAATTATTTGAGTAATTAAGGTTACTGATAAAATAACCAAAATAATTTTATATTTAAAAGATATGTTACTAAAATTTAATTTCATCTTCTGTAACAATTCTTGATAATACTAAAAGTTTAGAACTAATTATTAAATTTACCCTTGCCGAAGCTTTATTATTTATTTCGAATCTTTTTTGTGAGTGTTGCCCGGTAAAATTTATTATTCCACCGGTTTGACAAAATTCTTCTATGTTATCGCCAATTGTAAGAACTGGTTTATTGTTTAAAGATTGAATTACCTGAGTTAAATTAAATTTATTTGTTTTGCTTATAAAAAGAATATGGCATGTTGATGCATCTTCAATATTTATAATATTAATAATAATTATTGGCCTGTTTTGAAGTGATTTGTTTTGAATGGTTTGTTGTAGTATATCACCAAATGGATCGTTGCCAAAAATGCCAATAATGAAAGGATCAGTTGATTTTTTAAACGCTTCTTCTGGCCATTGTACAAATTTTCCAAAATTAAAAATATATGCGGCTTTTAATTCGTATTCTGTATATTGTTGAGAGTAGCTTTTAATTGGTAAATTAATGAATGCAACTATCCATAATAAAAATATAACTTGACTTATATGTGAAATGAAATGCCTCATAAATATTACTCCTGAGAAGGGTTTTTAACTTCAAAAATCTTAAGTTCTACTCTCCTTAACATTTGCATTTCATTTATTTTACCTTTTGAGTCATTCCCAGATTCGCCATGTCCGTTCATTATAATTCTGTTTGACTCTACCTGCTTCGAAACAATAAACTCCATAACATTAAATGCGCGGGTTTTTGATAATTCTAAATTAACATCATCATCTCCGACTGGGTCTGTATATCCATGAAGTTCAATACCTAAATTTTTATTAATTAACAATAGTTCAACTATGCTATTCAATATTTGTGAATATTTTTTATCTATAATTGATTTCCCTGAGTCAAAGTATATATTATTGATGTAAACATATTTTCTGCTATTTTCTGATGATGTTTTAAATTCAAAAATTCGTTCATTTTTTATTTCAACTTTGTTTTGTTCTTTATTTTTAATAGTATTTAATTTAGGAAGTGTATATATTGTGTCATTGTCTACAATAACCTTTTCTAAATTATTTGATATATTATCAACTCCAAAAAAGTAAACACTGCTTGTTATATCATTATAAATGGTATTGGCATCTAAAAGAAGTAATGAAATTGAGTCTGTTTTTTCAATAGCGTTTTCGATTAAATTTAATAAGTCATTATATTCTTTGTTAGATGACTTTTTGTTGTTTTTATTTTCCAGAATGTTATTATTCTCAGCAAGGCTATCAAGGGCATCTAATCCTATGCTGTCCGTAGAGTTTATAATATTTTCAACTGTTTTTAGTAAATCGTCAAATTTGTGTACTTTGTTAGATTCCTCTTCGCTTGTCAGGCTATCTGCTGCCTTTGTTTTATATATATCATAGAAAGTATTTGTTATAGTTATTTCTTGTCCAATAACGCTATCTTTTTCGTTGATTTTAACTTGTTTAAGATATATTTCCTGAAAAAGTTCATAGAAATAGGTTTGATTTGGAACGAAAATATTAATAAGTTGAGGGTAATAACCTTCAGCTTCAATAATCATATCGTAATTTTTATTTGGTGGAAAAATAAGAAGGTACTTTCCGTTTTTAGGGCTCGGATTATACACATATCTTAGTCTTTCTTTTGTTTCGTGATCAATGACCTTTATTTTTGCTTTTACAGGCTTGGGAGGATCGCCACCCATTATTACGCCTTTAATTAAAGTAAGCGGAATGGTTTTATGTAAAACAACTTTGTAAATATCATGTTTTCCATACTGGTTATCATGTGCCGAAGACAAATATGCATTATTTCCGTTGGCAGAAATCACAAAACCAATATCATCACTGGTTGTATTTATTGGATAACCTAAATTTGTCGGTTCTGTCCAGTTGTTGGTTGTATCTTGTTTAACACTTGTAAAAACATCATAGCCACCCATAGTATTGTGACCATTTGATGAAAAATATAGAGTTTTGTTATCAGGATGAATAAATGGGGCATCTTCGTCAAACTCAGTATTAACAGAGGAACCCAAATTTTTTAAATCAACCCAATTTCCATTTTCATCTTTTGTAACAACATAAATATCTTTTCCACCAAATCCGCCAGGTCTGTTACTCGAGAAATACAGAGTATTGCCATCAGGTGTTATACTCACTTTCCCTTCCCAGAAAGATGAATTTATAACATCAGGCATTTTATTAAAATTATTACATTTTCCGTCTATTATTCTGCAGAAATAAATGTCTGAAGACGTCTCATTGCCAATTGAAAAAAACAATAATTCACCATCCGGGGATGTACCTGCCAATGATATTTGCATGCCATCAATTGGGTTTTCGATATTAATTTCAAATGGCTCCTGCCATTTTTTATTTTTTAGTACCGAACAATATATTTTTTTTAAAAATTCTATATCTAACTGACCATAAGTTTTAGAAAAAGATCTTGTGAAAAATACTATTTCTTCATCTGCAGAAATTAACGGAGTTGTTTCGCTATTATCGGAATTAATAGGAGCACCAATATTATAAATTTCGGTAAGAATTGGATTAGAATATATTTCTTTTGCATTATTGCAAATAGTAATCATTCTTGAGGCAGACAATCTTAAGTGATTGTTTTTTTCGGTAATTTCTAAAAATCTTTTAAATTGATTTTCTGCTTCGTTAAATTGGTAATTAATATGATAGAGAGTACCTAAATCGTAAAAAACAACATTTGGTAACAGATTACCCCCTTTTTCTAATGCATACTCAAGATATGGAATTCCTTTGGTTTTTTCATAAGGAGTATTTAAATAACAAGCACCAATCTCATATTTAATCTCAAAATTATCCGGAGTTAAACTGTCAAGTATTAATAATAATGGCAAGGCTTTACTGAATTCTTCATTGTTAAAATGTTCATTTGCAAGCTTCTGAAGTTTTTTTCTATTTTGGGGTATATCCTGAGCATTAATTCTTTCTGAAAAGATATTAAAATTAAGGAATAAAATAAAGAAAAATATTATTTTGATTAACAGATGATTAGTCATATTTATTTATATTCTTTCAATTTTGCTGTTTATACGTTTGTGTTTTATAAAAGTTAATTGAATTAACGCATTTATTTTAAGTTTATAAAAAGAATTTGAAATTTAAAATGATAATCTTGTTTTAGTATAATAACATGACTGTCAAAAACTAATGTAAGATATTTCTTAACATTTAGCAGTTTATAACTTTCTAATAATGTGTACTTAATAAATTTAACACATTGTTACTTTAGTATAAGTAAAATGGGTAAATACTATATTGATGATTTAATAATATAGTAATTCATTATAATTTTAATAATATGCAAGTGAAATTTATCTCCAAATTATCTTTTGGTTCATCTGTAAAATTTGTTGTGTTTTTTCTATTTGTTAATTTAATGATATTTGTAAATGTAAATGCACAGGATATTGAATTTAAGAAAAAGAATTTTACAGACGAAACCGGATTTAATCAAGCGGTACAAAATATTAAAAAAGGCGATGATTTATTTTCTAAACAAAAGAAATGGTTGTACCCTCAGGCACTCGAATATTATTTAAAAGCAAATTCATTTAATCCAAATTATTCAATTTTAAACTTTAAAATAGGAGTTTGTTATTTAAATTCATCAGATAAAGCTGCTTCACTAGATTATTTTTTAAAATCTCAAAGCCTAAAATCAGATGTTGACTCAAAAATTGAATATGCAATTGGTCAAGGGTATCATTATAATCTACAGTTTGATAATGCAATTGAACATTATAAGAAATTTGAAAGTGCATATATTGGTTCTGATAAAACCGAAATTTCAAAACAGATTAATAAAAAAATCTCAGAATGTGAGAATGGAAAATTGTTGGTCTCTAATCCGGTAAATGTTAAAATCGAAAACAATAGCATCGTAAATTCAGTTCATAGTGATTATGCACCGTTAATAACCTCTGATGAGAAATTAATGATATTTACATCACGACGTGAGGGTAGCACAGGTGGAGAGATTGATCCAAATGAATTGGAATATTATGAAGATATTTATCAGTCAACAAAAGGAGAAAATGGTTGGCTGATGCCACAAAAAATTAATGGAAATGTAAATACTTCTTCGCACGATGCAAGTGTTGGTTTATCTTTTAATGGTAAATTGTTATTTATTTACCGTGGTTTAATAAATGGTGGCGATTTATATGAGTATGAATTTAATAATGGAGAATGGTCATCGCCAAAAGCACTAAGCAAAATAAATACTTCTTCACATGAGTCATCTGCGTGTATTTCTGATGATGGAAAAACATTGTATATTGTTAGTAATAGAGATGATAAAACTTTTGGTTTAAGAGATATTTTTGTGTCTCATTTAAGTGATAATGGAGATTGGTCTGATCCAGAAAATCTGGGTAGTGATGTAAATACTATTTATGATGAAGAAGGTGTTTCCTTATCTAAAGATGGTAAAACTTTATATTTTTCATCAACAGGACATAATTCAATGGGAGGATTTGATATGTTTCGTACAAATTTAGTTGATGGAAAATGGTCAAAACCCGAAAACTTAGGATTTCCATTAAATACTCCTGATAATGAAATGTATTGTCAGGTATTTGGAGAAAATGAAAACGAACATGGATATTTTTCTGCAATAAGAAAAGATGGCTTAGGTTTTATTGACATTTATTCTTTTCAAAAGATTCAGGACCTTGCAATGGTAAACAAAACCGATACTGTTGATAATCCTGATAATTATCGTATTCCGGTTGATAATGGTGAACCATCAAATTTATTTGTGAATGTTAATAATGGAGGTGAAGAAAAAAAAGATACAATAAAATCAGAAAATAAAACTGAAATACAACCTGTTTTAAATAATGACCCTATTGTTGAAAATAAATCAGAGGCAGTTGTTAGTAATGAAGTTAAGACTGATGTTGTAGCAAAAAACGATGATACAAACCAAACAAAATCAGATCAGATAATAAGTTCATCAAATGTTGCTTTTAAGGTTCAGGTTGGAGCTTGTCATCGCGAAATTCCATATGCAGAACTACATCAGCGATATCCGGGGAAAAGAGAGATTTCAATGGAAAATCATGAAGGTTGGTATAAATATTTAATTGGTAGTTACGACAAATATTCTAGTGCTAAACAAGAAAGAATAAGTTGTGGAACCCCTGATGCATGGATAGTTGTATATAAAGATGGTAAAAGAGTACATATCAGCGAAGTTATTAACACATTGTCATGGTATCCGCTTAATAAAGTTTTAATTAATATGTTGTCTTAAAGCACTTAAAGAAGTCTTAGTAATTTTTAATTTATTCAATTTTTAATTTATTTTATAATTACTTAAATTGCACGCATTATTCGTAAACTGAATTAAAAAATGCGTGTATGAAAAATCTATTTCCATTTATTATTATGTTTTTCTGTACCGGAATTACTGTTATAGCACAGATTCAGGGTGATACTACTTTAGTTGTTGCCGAGAATCAGGAAGCTGAAATGGCATATAATAAAGGTATTGAGAATTATAAAAATAAACTTTATCAGGATGCTGTAAATAATTTTACCGAAGCAATTAGTTATAAAGTTGATTTTGCAAAAGCTTATTTTAATCGTGGAAGTGTAAAAGTAGAAATGAAAATGTTGCAGGATGCAATTTCAGATTTTGATGCTACTTTAAAATATGATTCTACTATGCTTACTGCTTATTACTCACGTGCAAGAGCAAAACAACAGCTAAAAGATAATCAGGGAGCAGTAATTGATTATACATTAGCAATAAATAAAGGTTTAAAAGATGCTAAAGCTTTTTATTACAGAGGCATGCTTAAATTTATGGCAGATGATTATCAGGGAGCAGTTGAGGACTATACAGGTGCAATTCAAATTGACTCAAGATATGCATTAGCATATAATGATCGTGGAAGTGCATATAGAAAACTCGAAAAATTTGATGAGTCGATAAGCGATTATAGAAGAGCACTAACAATTGACCCTAACTTAGATTTTACATATAATAATCTGGGTAGTGTGTTGCGTAAAAAAGATAAATATGATGAAGCAATAGATGCATATTCCCAGGCTATTAAAATTAAGTCTGACTATGTTATTGCATATAACAACAGAGGTAGTGCAAAATTCGAAAAGAAAGATTTTAAAGGTGCCATAGAAGATTTTAACAAGGCAATAATGTTAAAAGATGATTATCTGGCTGCATATAATAATCTTGGTTCTGCAAAAATTAAAATGAAAGATTATAAAGGCGCAATAGATGATTTTAATAAATTAATTCAGAAAGATGCAAGTTATGGTTATGCTTATTTAAATCGTGGTATTGCAAAAGAAGAACTTCGAATGGTAAAGGAAGCCTGTGATGATTGGAAGAAAGCAGACGAATTAGGTATTAAAGCTGCTTCTGTTTTTGTTTCAGAATGTAATTAATAACATTTAGAATTATGAAAAAAATAGGAATATTATTGACTGTTGTTTTTATAGTGTTTACAGGTATTGTAAAAGCTCAGGAAGTTGAAATTAAAAAAGAGGACTTTGTTAGCAAAGATGATTATAAAGTTGCAAAAGATAATCTGAAACAGGCCGAAGATTATTATGCACTTGGAAGAGGAGGTTTACGAAGAGCTCTTGATTTTTATTTGCCTGTTGTTCAGAAATTGCCGAATAATGCAATGTTGAATTATAAAATAGGAAATTGTTATTTACATTCAATACAGCGTGTGAAATGTATCGAGTATTATAAAAAAGCTTATAGTGTTAATCCGGGTATTGCACCTGATATTATGTGGGTATTAGCTTCTGGCTACCATCTTAATATTGAATTCGACAAGGCAATTGAACTTTATACAAAATATAAAAATTCTCTTTCTCCTTCTGATCTTCAGGCAAAAAGAAAAGATATTGATAAAAGAATTGTAGAGTGTAACGTTGGTAAAGACCTTATAAAAAATCCTATTCGCGTTTTTATTGATAATGTTGGACCAACAATAAATACAATGTATCCCGAATATAGTCCTCTTATTTCAGCTGATGAGTCAATGATGATGTTTACTTCACGTCGCGAAGATACATATGGTGGGGGCCGTGATCCTGAAGACAATTTATTTTTTGAGGATATTTATTTATCATATAATGATGGAAATTCATGGGGAGTTGCTAAAAATGTTGGTAAGCCGTTAAATACTAATAATAATGATGCAACCGTTGGTCTTTCGCCTGATGGGCAACAGCTTTTTACTTTTAATGGAAAAACTAATAATGGTGATATTTTTGTTTCCAGTCTTAAAGGTTCTGAATGGACATCCCCTGATGATTCACCTTTAAAAAAATTCATAGATACAGATTATCATGAAACTTCAGCATCATTTTCGTTTGATGGCAGAACAATGTATTTTATAAGTGACAGACCCGATGGTTTTGGAGCACACGATCTTTGGGAAACCCGTTGGGATTCCGAAAAAGAGAGATGGGCAGAACCAAAGAATATGGGAAGTGCAATAAATACCGAATATGATGAAGAAGGTGTTTTTATGCATCCTGATGGTCGTTCACTTTATTTTAGTTCAAGGGGTCATAATACTATGGGTGGTTTTGATATTTTTAAAACTACACTTAGTGATGATGGTACATGGACAAAGCCTGAAAATCTTGGATACCCTGTTAATACTCCTGACGATGATTTGTTTTTTATAATGAATGCAAGTGGTAAACATGGTTATTACAGTTCTTCACGTGATGATGGACAAGGCGACTATGATATTTATATGATAACTTTTCGTGGTCCTGAAAAAACTCCTGTTTTACATAATGAAGATAATTTGTTAGCAAATGTAGAACCTGTTGCAGAAAGTATTATTGCCGAGCAGGTAGAAATTAAAACAACCCGTTTAACAATACTTAAAGGAACTATAAAGGATGCATTAACATTAAATCCTGTTGAAGCTCAGATTGAAATTGTAGATAATGTTAAAAATGAAGTTATTTCAACATCATCATCAAACAGCTCAACCGGTCGTTATTTAATTTCGTTGCCATCTGGAAGAAATTACGGAATTGCTGTTAAGGCAACAGGATATCTTTTCCATTCAGAAAATTTTGATATTCCTGCAGCAACAAATTATCAGGAAATAACAAAGGATATACTACTTAATAAAATGGCTGTTGGACAAAAAGTTATTCTTAAAAACATTTTCTTCGATTACGCAAAGGCAACATTACGTCCTGAATCTTTCCCTGAGCTTGACCGACTTGTTAAAATGCTTACCGATTTCCCGAATATCCGTATAGAAATTTCAGGTCATACCGATAATCAGGGTTCATTACAAACCAATCAGAAATTATCAGAAAACAGAGCAAAAGCCGTAGTCGAGTATTTAATTTCTAAAGGTATAGTAACTTCCAGATTAGAATTTAAAGGATACGCTTATTTACAGCCAATTGCTTCTAATGATAAAGAAGAGGGACGTCAGCAAAACCGAAGGGTTGAGTTTAAAGTTCTTCAAAATTAAGTATAATGTTAAAACACTTTTGCATAATATTAATAATTTGTTTTTTTGCAATAAATTTGTTTGCTCAGACCAATGTTGAGTTTACCAAAAATAATTTTTCAAAAGATACTAAAGGACTTAAAACAGCACTTAGAAGTATTTTAGAAGGAAATGAATTATTTGTAGATCGTAAATGTTGTTATAGTATTGCACTTGAACATTACTTAAAAGCAAATGCATTTAACCCGGAAAATGCATTGCTTAATTATAAAATTGGAGTTTGTTATTTAAATTCAATTCAAAAAGATAAAGCTTTTGCTTTTCTTCAAAAAGCTTTTAGTCTTGATAAAACAGTTGCAGACGATATTCATTTTCAATTAGGTCTTGCATTACAAAATTCATTGCGTTTTGACGAAGCAATTGAAGAATTTATTATTCATAAAAATGTAAATAAAAATGAGGCAAAAAAAGCTGAAATTGAGAGTAATGTTAACAAAAGAATAGAAGAATGTAAAAACGGTTTTATTCTCGCTAATACAGTTGTAAAAGGTAAGATTATTAATCTTAATCTTGTTAATTCGCAGTTCCCAGATTATTGCCCACTTATTTCTGCTGATGAAAAGCTTATGATTTTTACTTCACGACGTGCAAATACTACTGGTGGGCAACGAGATGAAAATGACTTAAACTTCTTTGAAGATGTTTACTTTAGCAAAAATACTGATGCAGGCTGGTCAACTCCTGAAAATATAGGAACACCTATTAATACTCAGAATCATGAAGCTACAGTAGGTTTATCTCCTGACGGACAAGAGCTATATATTTATAAGGGTGATAATGGAGGCGATTTATATACATGTAAACTTAAAGGAGAGAAATGGAGCGATCTTCATGCCTTACCAAAGCCAATTAATTCAGAATTTAAAGAATCGTCAGCCAGTATTTCATCAGATGGTAATACTATATACTTTGTTAGTGATAGGGATAAAAATACAGGTCGCGACATTTATCGATCAACAAAGGATAGTAAAGGTAAGTGGGACAATGTGGAAAAGTTAAGCAATGTTATTAATACACAATTTGACGAAGAAGGAGTTTTTATTCACCCTGATAACAAAACACTTTATTTCTCTTCAAAGGGTCATAAAACAATGGGTGGGTATGATATCTTTTATTCAGTTTTACAACCTGATGGAATCTGGAGTGAACCTGTAAATATAGGTTATCCGATAAATACTCCGGATGACGATATATATTTTACAATGTCTGCAAGCGGTATGCATGGATACTTCTCATCAGTAAGATCCGAAGGTATGGGCGATAAAGATATTTATCTTATAGATTATACTGAAGTAGAATCTCCAATGGGCATTGCTACTGTGACTATTGTTATGGGAGTTATAAAAGATGCTTATACTGGTTCTGCAATAGAAGCAGAGATTGAAATAACAGATAACAGTAAAAATGAACTTGTAGCAATATTTACTTCAAATTCAGCAACCGGTGAATATCTTATATCTTTACCTTCAGGAAAAAATTATGGTATCTCTGTTAAGGCAAAAGGATATTTGTTTCATTCTGAAAATTTTGATATTTCCGAATCAGCAGCTTTTTCTGAGGTTACATTAAATATTAAACTTGAGAATTTTTCTGTTGGCTCTAAAATTATATTAAGAAATATGTTTTTTGATTATGCCAGTGATAGAATAAAAGATGAGTCTATTACAGAACTTGGGAATTTATATAACCTGCTAGTTGAAAACCCGAATATACGTATCGAAATATCAGGACATACAGATAATCAGAGTTCGCTTGAAACAAATACAAGATTATCAACTGCAAGAGCAAAATCTGTAGTCGAGTTTTTAATTAATAAAGGAATTGCCGAAAATCGTTTGGAGTATAAAGGATATGCTTTTTCACAACCAATAGCCTCAAATGATACCGAAGAAGGTAAAAAGCAAAACAGACGCGTTGAATTTAAAATACTAAGTAAATAAATGTGCTTTTTATCACTAATTAATAGTATAGAAAAAATTATTTTTGTTAACCTAAAAAAATTATATAATGAAACGTACAGCTTTTTCGCACATTCATGAAAAACTTGGAGCTAAAATGGTTCCTTTTGTTGGTTTTTATATGCCGTTAAAATATACCGGCGATATAGAAGAACATTTTACAGTTAGAACAGGTGTTGGGGTTTTTGATGTTTCGCATATGGGCGAGTTTTGGGTTAAAGGTCCAAAAGCATTAGATTTAATTCAAAAAGTAACATCAAATGATGCATCAGTTTTGGTAGATGGTAAAGTTCAGTATTCATGTTTTCCTAATGGAAAAGGTGGAATAGTTGATGACTTATTAGTATACCGTGTTAATGCAGAAACTTATTTGTTAGTTGTTAATGCATCAAATATCGAGAAAGACTGGAACTGGATAAATTCTCAGAACGATATGGGTGCTGTGTTATATAATGCATCCGATGAGGTTTCACAACTTGCAGTTCAGGGACCGCTCGCATTAAAAGCAATGCAAAAATTAACAAATACTACCGTTACAGATATGGAGTATTATACTTTTAAGAAATTAGATTTTGCAGGTGTTAAAGATGTTATTTTCTCTACAACAGGATATACCGGAGCAGGAGGATGCGAAATTTATTTTGCAAACGCAGATGCCGAAAAAGTATGGGATGCTGTTTTTGAAGCAGGAAAAGAATTTGGTATTAAACCCATTGGTTTAGCAGCACGCGATACCTTACGTTTAGAAATGGGTTTCTGCTTATATGGAAATGATATTGATGATACAACTTCACCAATTCAGGCTGGTTTGGGATGGATAACAAAGTTCACTGATACTAAGAATTTTGTAAATAAAGATATTTTCTTGGAACAAAAGAAAAATGGTACTCCTACAAAATTAGTAGGTTTTGAAATGATTGACCGTGGTATTCCTCGTCACGAGTACGAAATTTGTGATGTTGCAGGAAATAAAATCGGACATGTAACATCAGGCACACAATCACCAATGATGAAAATCGGAATCGGTATGGGCTATGTGAAATCTGAATTCTCAAAAGTTGACTCAGAGATATTTGTAAAAGTTCGCGATAAACTGCTTAAAGCAAAAGTGGTGAAACTACCGATTTATAAAAATTAAAAAAAAGAGGCATAAGCCTCTTTTTTGTTTTTATATCTTTGCATTAATTATTTTTTAATGAAATGAAAAAGATAGAAATCTGTTTTACTCCGGCTTTATATAATTTATATCATAATACCCAGGCAAATGTTGTAGTTATTGATATAATGCGTGCTACAACTTCAATTTGTGCAGCTTTTGCGGCAGGTGCCGATAAAATTATTCCGGTAGGTACAGTCGAGGATGCAAAAAAAATGAAAGAGGCCGGTTATATTTTAGCTGCCGAAAGAGATGGAATAGTTCTGGATTTTGCAGATTTTGGTAATTCGCCAAATCTTTTTACTCCCGAAAGAGTAAAGGGAAAAACTATCGCTTACAGCACAACCAACGGAACTCAGGCAATAAACATGGCAAAAGATTCAAAGCATGTAATAATCGGAGCGTTTATTAATTTGTCAGAAGTTGTAAGGTTTTTAATTTCTGATAATTCCGATGTGGTAATTTTCTGTTCGGGCTGGAAAAAGAAATTTAATATTGAAGATACTCTTTGTGCAGGAGCTATTGCTACAAAATTAATAGAGTCTGGTAAGTTTTCAACTATATGCGATTCTTCTTATGCCTCAATTGATTTGTGGAATATTGCTAAAGATGATATAATGACTTATATAGAAAAGGCAGCACATCGTCATCGTTTACGCGGAATTGTTTCAGATGAAATAGTTGAATATTGTCATACCCTTGATGTTGTAAAAGTATTACCTATGTGTAAGAACGAGGTTATTACAGACTACCTTGCAAAATAGATATGTCATTAAACAATTGTAAATCTATTAAAGAGCATGACAATTTTCTTCGTAAATTGAAAAGAAATTGCAAAATTGCACCCTTAAATTTTAAACTGAATTTTAATTAAAAATACTAATTAGTAAATTCTTAATAAAAATGGAAAAACATAATTTTAATGCCGGACCAGCAATTCTTCCAAGAATAGCAATTGAAAATACCGCAAAAGCAATTTTAGATTTCAACGGAATTGGAATGTCAATTCTTGAAATTTCTCACAGAACTAAAGATTTTGAAGCAGTTCTTGATGAAGCTGTAGCATTATTTACAGAATTATATAATATTCCTGCCGGTTACAAAGTTCTTTTCCTTGGTGGTGGCGCAAGTACACAATTTGCAATGGTGCCATTCAATTTATTAGAGAAAAAAGCTGCTTATTTAGAAACAGGAGTTTGGGCTAAAAAAGCTATTAAAGAAGCAAAACTTTTTGGCGAGGTTCAGATTTTAGGTTCTTCTGTCGACAAAAATTTTACATATATTCCAAAAGGTTATGAAATTCCTAAAGATGTAGATTATTTCCATATCACAACAAATAACACAATATACGGAACTGAAATTCATACAGACTATGATTGTCCGGTAAATTTAGTTGCCGATATGTCATCTGATTTTTTAAGTCGCCCTGTTGATGTAAGTAAATATGCATTAATTTATGGTGGTGCTCAAAAAAATATCGGACCAGCTGGTGTAACTGTTGTTATTGTTCGTGAAGATATACTTGGAAAAGTATCAAGAATATTACCAACTATGTTGGATTACCGCACTCATATTAAAGAAGGATCAATGTTTAATACACCTCCTGTATTACCTATATTTACAGTTAAAGAAACTTTAAAATGGTTAAAGAGTATCGGTGGAGTTAAGAAAATTCAGGAAATGAATATTGCAAAAGCAACATTACTTTATAATGAAATAGACAGAAACAAAATGTTTGTTGGAACAGCTGAAAAAGATTCACGTTCATTAATGAATATTTGTTTTGTAATGGCCGAACAATATGCAGATAAGAGTGATGCATTTATGGAATTTGCAAAAGGTAAAGGAATGGTTGGCTTAAAAGGACACCGTTTGGTAGGTGGCTTCAGAGCTTCAACATATAATGCTTTACCAATTGAATCTGTTCAGGCATTAGTAAATTGTATGCAGGAATTTGAAAAAATGAACTAAATCCTAAATCGAAATTCCTAAATCCTAAATTTTAGATATGTCAAAAATATTAGTTGCAACCGAAAAACCATTTGCAAAAGCTGCAGTGGATGGAATAAGAAAAGTAGTTGAAGATGCAGGGTTTGAATTGGTTTTACTTGAAAAATATACTGATAACAACGATCTTTTAAAAGCTGTTGCAGATGTTGATGCTTTAATTGTTAGAAGCGATAAGGCAACAAAAGAAGTAATTGAAGCAGGAAAGAATTTGAAAATTGTTGTTCGTGCAGGTGCAGGTTATGATAATGTAGATTTAGCTGCTGCTACTGCAAAAGGGGTTGTTGTTATGAATACTCCGGGGCAGAATTCTAATGCAGTTGCTGAATTAGCAATTGGTATGATGGTTTTTATGGCTCGTGGAAATTATAAAGGAATTTCAGGTACTGAGCTTAAAGGTAAAAATATCGGAATTCATGCATACGGCTATGTTGGTAAGGGTGTAGCTACAATTGCAAAAGGTTTTGGAATGAATGTTTTTGCTTTCGATCCTTTTGTAGCAAAAGAACAAATTGAAAAAGACGGAGTGAAAGTTGTTGGTTCTGTTGAAGAACTTTATTCAACCTGTCATTATATTTCATTGCATATTCCTGCAAATGATAAGACAAAGAACTCAATAAATTTCGATTTGTTATCAAAAATGCCAAAAGGTGGAACTCTTGTAAATACTGCAAGAAAAGAAGTAGTTTGCGAAGATTCATTAAAACGTATTTTTGCTGCTCGCGAAGATTTTAAATATATTTCTGATATTGCTCCAGCTTGTCATGCAGATTTGTTAGCATTTGAGCATCGTTATTATTCAACACCAAAAAAACAAGGTGCAGAAACTTCAGAAGCCAATATTAATGCAGGTATAGCAGCTGCAAAACAAATAGTAGGTTATTTAAAGTCGGGAGATAAAACTTTTCAGGTTAATAAGTAAGACTCTAAATTTATTTAGACACGAATTGCACTAATTATTCATAACAAATGCCAGAATTAATTTTCAAACAAGAAGTTTATGAAATTATTGGAGAATGCATGGAAGTGCATAGGCAATTAGGAAAAGGTTTTTCTGAAATTGTATACAAGGATGCCCTTGAATATGAATTTAAACAAAAAAATATTTTCTTTGAAAGAGAAAAAGAGTTTTTAGTTAATTACAAAAGCATAATTTTACCGCATAAATATTATGCTGATTTTGTTGTATTCGAAAAAATAATAATTGAAGTAAAAAGTTGTGAAGGAATTGTTTCTGAACATATTGGTCAAACCTTAAATTATCTTGCTGCGTCAAAATTAAAGGTTGGATTAATTATAAATTTTGGTCAGGAATCTTTAGAATATAAAAGAGTTGTTTTATAAATAATTTGGTGAAATTAGTGTCAGTAATTTTAAAAATGTAGTGTTATGGCAATATTAAAAGCTTTTAAAGGACTTCGTCCAACTGTAGAAATAGCTAAGGATTTGGCTGCCCGTCCATATGATGTGTTAAACTCAAAGGAGGCAAGAGTTGAAGCAAGTGGAAATCAGTATTCGTTACTTAGAATTACAAAACCTGAAATTGACTTGCCAGAAGGAATTGATGAGCATGCTGAAGAAGTGTACAACAAGGCTAAATCAAATTTTCAATTATTTATTGAAAAAGGTTGGTTAAAAGTTGATGAAAAAGAACACCTATATATATATGCACAAACAATGAATGGCCGAACTCAATATGGTTTGGTTGGTTGTGCAGGTGTTGATGATTATTTAAATAACGTTATTAAAAAGCACGAGCTTACCAGAAAAGATAAAGAAGAAGATAGAATGAAGCATGTACGTGTAACAAATGCTAACATGGAACCTGTATTCTTCTCTTATCGTGCAGTTAAAGAAATTGATGAGATAGTTGAGAATATTGTTAAAAATCAAAAAGCAGAATATGATTTTACAACTTCTGATAATGTAGGTCATCATTTTTGGGTAATTCGTGACGAAAAAACAATAAAAACATTAATTGATCTTTTTGCAAAAATTCCTGCCACATACGTAGCCGATGGTCACCATAGAACTGCCGCAGCTGCTTTGGTTGGAAAAGAAAAACGTTTGCAAAATCCTAATTATAATGGGAGCGAAGAATATAATTATTTCTTAGCAGTTCATTTTCCTGATAATCAACTTTCAATTATTGATTACAACAGAGTAGTAAAAGATCTTAACGGACTAAGTACATCTGAATTTATAGAAAAACTTAAAAAGAATTTCGAAATTCAGGAATGGGAATGTAAGTTGTGCAAACCGACTCATTTACATAATTTTGGAATGTATATAGATAAAAAATGGTATTCCTTAACTGCAAAACCAGGAACTTATAATGATAATGATCCGATTGAAGTACTTGATGTTACTGTGTTAAGTAAATTAATTCTTGATGAAATTCTTGGAATAAAAGATTTACGTACTGATAAAAGAATCGATTTTGTTGGAGGAATTCGTGGATTGGGAGAATTAGTTAAACGTGTTGATAGTGGTGATATGAAAGTAGCTTTCTCACTTTATCCGGTTAGTATGAAACAATTGCTAGATATTGCCGACTCAGGAAATATTATGCCTCCAAAAACAACATGGTTTGAACCTAAGCTAAGAAGCGGATTAGTTGTTCATTCATTAGAATAAATTTTACTTTTTAAAAACTAATACTGTTTAACAATGTAAAGCAAGTGTCATCGTTTGCTCTACATTGTTATTTCATTATATAGAAAGTGTCCACGCTTTTACTATAAATATTCTTTTAATTTTATTCTAACTTTGCTCAATATTAACAGGATTTTATAATGTCGGCTATCAAAGAAAATATTAATAGAATTCTAGAATCACTTCCTGCTGATGTAAAGTTAGTTGTTGTTTCTAAGACCAGACCTTCTGAAGATATTATTGAAGCACATAAAACCGGTCAATTTATTTTTGGTGAAAACAGAGCGCAGGAAATGGCTAAAAAGCACGCAGAAATTAATTTTCCATTAGAATGGCATATGATTGGTCACTTGCAAACAAATAAGATTAAATATATAGTCCCATTTGTAACTTTAATTCAATCTGTAGATTCATTTAAATTATTGAAGGAAATTAATAAAGAAGCAGAAAAAAATAATCGTATCATTTCATGTTTACTTCAAGTGTATATTGCAAAGGAGGAATCTAAGTTTGGCTTTAATGAAGATGAACTAATTGAGATGTTGAATTCTTCTGAATTTCAGGATCTTAGTTTTGTTAAAATTCGTGGATTAATGGGAATGGCAACATTTTCAAACGATGAGTCACTAACCAGAAAAGAATTCAAATCTTTAAAAACGATTTTTGATAATATAAAATCATCGTTTTATATAACTGATCCCGATTTTTGTGAAATTTCTATGGGAATGTCGGGTGATTATAAAATTGCAATAGAAGAAGGGAGTACAATGGTAAGAATAGGTAGCTCTATTTTTGGAGAAAGGCAATACCTTAAGAAATAAGACTTTCAACTTCAATGAGCAATTTCATATTTTCTTCAGAAGTTGTTTTTATTATTTCTTTCAAGTGATTTCTTAATTCAGCAAGTTTGTTTTCTTCAAGACTTGTATAATTACTTTCAATAACAGAGAAGGCTTCAATTGAATTAAACATATTTTCTTTTGAAATTACTTCAATAAAATATTCGAGGTGTTCAGAAAAATCCAGACCGTTTTGCCAGCATGCTGATATTAATTGATTTCTGATTTCTGAATCAGTTTGTAATTTAAGACCATCCATAAAATAACTAACAGAGTTTTTGTCTTTTAAATTAGAAAGAATATAATAGATCTTACTTTTTACACTTTCAAATGTTGTAGAAGAATACAAGCCAATTAAATCTGTAACAATTTCGGGATAACCTTTTTCAGAAATATTTTTTAATACTTCAATAACTTCTTTTTCATTTGTAGAAAATAATTTTCTTTGTAAGTTAATCTTGTGATTCATAACACTTAGTGTAATAATTAATTTAGAAATCAAAAGTAATTTAAAATATTAATTATGTGAATTTATAGATGATATTTTATTTCTAAAATTATTTTTTCTAAAAAATTTGTTATTTTTGCGATAATCCTTAATATTGTACATAAAACAAACAGGAACCTGTATGAACGTTAAATTATTAAACATTAGCAAATTAACAATTTTTTCCGTATTCGCAGCAGCAATCATGATGGTTGGATGTAATGGCGATAACGCGAATGTTGAAGACCAAATTGAAGATTCAGTTGCAACTGGTAACAATGCAGATGAATTTAACAAAGCAAAACAAGTTATCTATGGCATACCGTCGCCAATAGAAACTGCAATGTTAATGAAAAGAGCAGGTGCAAAGTATAATCAGGATTATTTAAATCCGATAACCAATTTAGGCAATTATACTACTACCAAGAGCATGGCATTAAATTTGGGTGTATATAGCACCGATTTAAGTTTTGCTAGTATGTTTGATCAATCACAGGCTTCAATTAAATACTTATCAGCAACAAAAAAATTAGCTGATGATTTAGGTATTTTAAATGCGATTGATAAAAGCATTATTACCCGTATGGAAACCAATATAAATAATCGCGACTCTTTAATGGAAATTATTTCGGAAACATTTATGAATTCGAATTCTTTCTTAAAAGAAAATGACCGTGCAGAAATTGCTGCTATTATTTTAGCAGGTGGATGGTTAGAAGGACTTTATGTTGGTTGTAAAGTTGCTCAGAACACTGCTTCAAATAAAGAACTTATTGAGCGTATTGCTGACCAGCGCTTATCATTAAATACATTAATCAGTTTAATGAGTGAATATAACACTGATCCTAATATACAGGCTGTACTTCCTGAAATGGAAAAGCTAAAAACTATTTTTGACAAAATTCAAACTTCTTCTTCTAAAATGGAAGTTGTAGAAAAAGATGGAAAATCAATTATATCTTCAAAATCAGAAGTAAAAGTTTCTCCTGAAGTTTTTGCTGAAATTTGTAAAACAGTGACAGAGATTAGGTCAAACATTATAAAATAATTGGAAGCCATGAGAAAAATTTTAATTTTATCTATTGTTGCACTAATGATTGCGGCGCTTCCAAATGTAGCTGACGCACAATGCAAAAATTTTGCAAAGAAAATTTGCAAACTTGAACTTTTGCCTTATGTACATGATGGAATTTATAATGCAACTGTATTATCAGAAGGCGAAACCGCTGAATTATATAAAACATTCTATTCCGGACAAGAATACAGAATCACAATTTGTGGTGATGAAAACTTACCTCCAATTCAATTTCAGGTATTAGATGCTGAAAGAAATGTTTTGTACGATAATAAAAAACATCAATTTTCAAAAAGCTTCGATTTTAAATTAGAATCAAGTAAACAGTTGATTATTTCTATTCAGGTTCAAACCTCTGACGAACTTTCCGACCAGATTTTAAGTGGTTGTGTATCTGTTCTAGTTGGTTTTATGAATATCGAAAACTCTTTTAAACAAGACTAATAATATAAAGTATTAAAGAAAAGCCGTTGCAATGCAACGGCTTTTTTTATTTTCTTGAACTACTGATCGGAGTTTATAACTCCGATCGAATATTGACGAATAATTACTAAAGTTTTTCTTTTAAATATTGTCCGGTATACGATTTTTTGTTTCTAACCAAATCTTCAGGTGTTCCGCAAAATACAATTTCACCACCGCTGTTACCACCTCCCGGTCCTAAGTCAATAATCCAGTCGGCACACTTAATTACATCTAAATTATGTTCAATTACTATAACACTGTTTCCTTGTTGAATGAGTGTTTCAAATGAAGCCAGCAGCTTTTTAATATCATGAAAATGTAATCCTGTTGTTGGCTCATCAAAAACAAAAAGGGTTTGAGCAGATGTTGATTTTCCTAAAAAAGTTGCAAGCTTTAATCTTTGCGATTCACCACCACTTAATGTACTCGATGATTGTCCAAGTTTAACGTATCCAAGCCCAACATTTTTTAAAACTTCAAGTTTTTCAGATATTTTTGATTCAGTAAGACCTTTCTTTTTATTAAAGAATTCAATCGCGTCATCAACTGTTAAGTCTAAAATATCATGAATGTTTTTCCCGTTATATTCAACCTCCAGAATTTCTGGTTTAAATCTTTTTCCTCCGCAACTTTCGCAAACTAGATTAACGTCTGCCATAAACTGCATCTCTACTTTTATTGAGCCTTCACCTTGACATTCGTCGCATCTGCCACCATCAACATTAAATGAGAAATGCGAAGGTTTAAAGCCGTTTAATTTTGATAATTGCTGATTAGAAAAAAGACTTCTTATTTCGTCGTATGCTTTGATATATGTTACAGGATTTGATCTAGATGATTTTCCGATAGGATTCTGATCAATAAGTTCAATATCTTTTATTAAATTCAGATCACCTTTTAAACTATCAAAAGAACCTGTTTTTTCTGTAAGTCCGTTTCCATAGTATTTTTTAAGAGCTGGGAAAAGAATTTTCTTTACTAATGTTGATTTTCCTGATCCGCTTACGCCTGTAATGACTGTAAAGTTATTTAATGGGAATTTTACATTAATATTTTTCAAGTTGTTTTCACGTGCTCCATTTATCTCAATAAAGTTATTCCATTTTTTTCTTATTCTTGGAACAGAAATACTTTTTCTATTTGTTATATAATCTGCAGTTAGGCTTTCTTTGCTTTTAAGCAACTCTTCATAATTGCCTTCAAAAACTATTTCACCCCCAAGAGATCCTGCGCCTGGTCCCATGTCAATAATATAGTCTGCAGATTTCATTACTTCTTCATCATGTTCAACAACCACAACAGTGTTGCCAATATCTCTAAGATTTTTTAAAACTGAAATCAACTTTAAATTATCTAAGGGATGCAGTCCTATACTTGGCTCATCAAGAATATATAAAGAACCAATTAAACTGCTGCCAAGAGAAGTTGATAGATTTATTCTTTGCGATTCTCCACCAGAAAGGGAAGCTGAGTTTCTGTTTAATGTTAAATATCCAAGACCAACATTTTCTAAATAATTAAGTCTTGATTGAACTTCTAATAACAATCTGCTCGCAATTTTATTTTCTTCTTCTGAAAGTTTTATGTTTTGAAAAAACTGGCTTAGTTGGGTAACTGTCATTACAGATATCTCAGAAATTGCTTTTCCATTAATTTTAACATATGAAGCTTCTTTTTTCAAGCGCGAGCCTTTGCAGTCAGGACAAAGAGTTTTTCCCCTGTATCTGGCAAGCATTACCCTATATTGAATTTTATATAGATTTTCTTCTAAGAATTTAAAGAAATCATTAATGCCATTAAAGTATTTATTTCCTTCCCATAGTAGTTTCTGTTGGTCGGTGGTTAATTCGTAAAATGGTTTGTGAATTGGGAATCCGAATTTATCTGCACTATAAATTAATTTATTTTTCCATTCGCTCATTACTTCACCTTTCCAGCAGAAAACAGCATCTTCATAAATTGAGAGTGATTTGTTAGGAATAACCAAATCTTCATCAATCCCAATTGTCTGACCAAACCCATCGCAAGTTGGACATGCACCGGCGGGACTATTAAAGCTGAACATGTGAACAGAAGGTTCTTCGAAAAGCATTCCATCCGATTCAAATTTATTTGAAAATTGATATTCTTTTGAATTTTCGTCTAATTTAATTATACAGGTTCCGTTGCCTTCAAAAAAGGCAGTCTCAACAGAATCAGCTATTCTATTAATTAATTCTTCTTCGTTGTTAATTTCAAAACGGTCAATTACAAGTTTAAATTTTTCGAAACTAAGATCTTTTAAGTCAATTATATTTTCAATTTTTTCAATCTTGTTTTTTATTTCAACTCTCGAGTATCCTTGTTGAAGAAGAGTGCCCAGGTATTCTTTGGGTTTAAAAGTTGCTTTGTTAAAAGAAGGAATTAACAGCATTGCTTTAGTTCCGGTTTTTTGAGAAGTCAGAAAATCGATAACATCAGCAGTGGCATGTTTCTTTACAATTTTTCCTGATATGGGTGAGTAAGTTTTTCCTATTCTTGCAAAAAAAAGTTTAATGTATTCGTATATTTCTGTAGAAGTTCCTACTGTAGATCGTGGATTATGTGTATTTACTTTTTGCTCTATTGCAATAGCCGGAGGAATTCCATTAATATTATCTACGTCAGGTTTTGAAATTTTTCCAAGAAATTGTCGCGCATATGATGAAAGGCTTTCAACATATCGTCGTTGCCCTTCTGCGTATAAGGTGTCAAAAGCTAAAGAAGATTTTCCGGAACCAGATAATCCTGTAATAACTACAAATTTATCTCTAGGAATGTTAGTGCTTATATTCTTTAAGTTGTGCTCACGTGCTTTTATTATTTCAATAAACTTTTCGTCAGATATTTTATTCTTAGGCATAATTGTTGTTAAAAATGAAAAGTTAATTTTAAATAATTTTAAGAAAAACCAATCTTTCTTAAATTATTTCCGTAGAAAATTAATATATTTGTGACTGTAATTTATAAACTAAACTAAAGGAGGGCTGCATATAGATTTTACTTCTACCACTTAACCAATTAATTCGAGTGGAAATGAAGCTACCAGAAATCTCTGACAACGAACTTGTTAATCAGTTTATTGCAGGAAATCAGCAGGCTGTAGAACAGCTAATTAAGCGTCATAAACGCAAAGTTTTTACCTACATTTTAATAATAGTAAGAAACAAGGAGCAGGCAGAAGATCTGTTTCAGGAAACTTTTTTGAAAGTTTTTAAATCTTTAAGAGAAGGCAAGTATACCGATGATGGACGTTTTCTTGGTTGGGTTATGAGAATTGCTCATAATCTTATTATAGATAATGTGAGAAAAGATAAAAGACTTAAAACTGTTTCACGAGATGATTATGAATACGATATTTTTAATCAGAGAAAGTATTCCGAATCATTTTCTGAGCAAGTAGTTGTGAAAAATGAGGTAGAACATGACGTACGCAGATTAGTTGAAGAACTTCCTGATGTTCAGAAGCAAGTTGTTATTATGCGACATTTTATGGATATGAGTTTTAAAGAAATTGCAGAAGAGACAGGGGTAAGTATAAATACAGCTTTAGGTAGAATGCGTTATGCTTTAATTAATATGCGCAGAATTATTGATGAAAAACAAATGAATTTGGTTATAGAATAATATAAATCTATTGAGATTTATTTGGTTTGTGTAAACCAGATAATTCTCAATATGTTCTTAAATAAAATTGTAAAATATTTTTAATATTACATAATATTATAAAAACTATTGCGTTTTATGGTCATTATGAATCAAACAATAAATTTTAAAATAGCCTATGGGAAAAGTTTCTACTCTATTAATTACTTACGAGAATACTTCTTCAGCAAAATTAATCAACGATGTAACTAACATAAATGATAATTCTGAAAGTATAAATGAAATCCTTGACAGAGTTTCTGTAGAACCTCCGGATTATCTCGTAAATCGCATCATTAAGATGGTGCAATCAATGTAAAAACAAAAGGGACCAAAAATCAGGTCCCTTTTTTTATTTTTAAATTTGCTGGGATTAATTTAAATCAAAAAAAATAATTACTTTTCTGATTGTAATTTTAAGTATTAGTGGGTAAGATTTTTAATTAATTATGAAAAAATATAAATGCAAAGTTTGTGGGTATATTTATGACGAAAATGAGGGTGATCCTATTTCTGGAATAATTGAAGGAACACTTTTTAAAGATTTATCTAAAAACTGGCAATGTCCTGTTTGTAGCGTAGGTATTGAAGAATTTGAAGAAACAGATGATTAATTTGAAGAAACAGTTTTTCGTCAAAAAGATTTATTGTGTGATAAATTATAGGCAACCCACAAAAAAAGCTAACGTCTTATTAATGTTTAACAGCAAATGATTGATTTAACAAATAAAGAAGTTGTTAAAGATTTAGTTGATTCCTGTATTAAAGGTAATCGCAAGAGTCAGGAGTTGTTATATAAAACGTTCTATGGAAAAATGCTTGCAGTTTGTATGCGATATTCAAGAAATAAAGAAGAGGCACAAGATGTTTTGCATGATGGTTTAATAAAAGTTTTTATAAAACTTAAGAGTTTTGAAAATAAAGGTTCTTTTGAAGGTTGGGTAAGGAGAATTATTGTAAATAGTGCAATTGATTCTGTTAGAACACGAAAAGATTTTTACATTAAAGAGGAGCAAGAGTTCTTGATAGATGATATTGTTGATGATTCTGAAAAGACTGAAGAAATGGAAAAAATTCAAAGAATGAAAGCAGAAACATTAATAGGATTAATGCAAAAACTTTCTCCGGCATATAGAATGGTTTTTAACTTATTTGCTGTTGAAAATATGCAGCATAAAGAAATTGCAGAAACATTGAATATTAGTATAGGAACTTCAAAATCAAACTTAGCAAAGGCTAAGATTAAATTAAAAGAATTGGTAGAACAACATAGGAATGAATTTGAATATGAATAACAAGGGTGAATTTGAACGAATAGTTGGGCAGAAGCTTGAGTCGTTCGAGTATAGTTATGATGCTGCTTCCTGGAAAAAGTTTAAGAAACAAATTCCTGGTAAGAGCTCATTTTATGGTATTGCTGCAGCGTTAACAGTTGCTATTGTTACAGTTGTTGGTTTATTTTGGTATTTTAATTCAAACGATAAATCAGGTAATTGTAGTATAATTAATACTATTACAAATTCAGTAATTCCAAACTCTTTTACACTGGAAAATGAAATTAAAACAAATGTGAATAATGTTGAAAATAAGACAAATACGCCAATTTCTAATGTGGTAAGTGTAATTGATAACAATGTTAAAAATAACGATATTTTAGTAAACGTTGTTGAGGACCAAAAGGAAAATGTAAATAGTACAAAAGATCCTGATTTTATTAATCCCGTTAATGTGACTAAAGCTGCAAAACCAAATGCTACCTTTATTTGTAGAGAAACAGAAGGTTGTGTTCCGTTTACAACAAAATTTGTTCCTGTTGAAATTTCAGATTCTACTATTTATTCTTGGGATTTTGGAGATGGTAATATTTCTACTGAAAAAATGCCTAATCATACCTATAAAAGAGCCGGTAATTATTCTGTTTTGTTAATTGTTAAATATTTTAAATCCGAAGCAGTTATTTCAAACATGAGACAGTATTTGGTCAAAGTAAACGATACTCCTACAGCATTATTTGCCACAGAAACAGATAATTCCGTTGTGAGTTTTACAAATGCTTCAGTTAACGCTAATAGTTTTAAATGGGTTTTTAATGATTCAGAATCTTTTGAAGAAAATACAGAAAAAACATTTACTAAAAATGGTAAGTATTCTGTTAAATTAATTGCAACTAATAAATCAGGTTGCTCGGATACGATAAATAAAAATATTGATATTAAAATTAACCATCCATTATACATTCCAAATGCCTTTACTCCAAATATAGCTGGGCAGAATAGTACATTTGGACCAATTGTAGAAAATTCTGAAGAATATTATTTTGTATTTGAGATATTTAGTAAAACAGGTCAATTAGTGTTTAGTGCTAAAGGAAATAATGTAAATTGGGATGGTATTAATAAAAATAATGGTCAACAGGCTGAGGTAGGTGTTTATCTATATAAACTAAAATCTATAGATAAATATGGAAATGTTGACGAAAGAAATGGCATTATTAATCTGTTAAAATAAAAGTTTTTAACAAAGATTTTTATTATTAAGATTTTATAATATTTTTACTAAAAAATATGAAACTTATGAAAAGGCTATTATTATTGATATTTTTATCAATAACTACTTTTTTTGCGCATTCACAGTATACAAATAATTGTGCTACAGCAGACCCATTTTGTACTGGAACAACTTATAATTTCCCATTAGCTTATGATGGTTCTGGTGCAGGAGGCGGTCCACAAGCTCAAGCCGGTCCAAATTATACTTGTTTATTAACTACTCCAAGTCCAGTATGGTATTTTTTATTAATTGACCAATCTGGTAATATTGATATACATATGAGTTCTTCTGCAGGTACAGATATTGATTTTACATGTTGGGGACCTTTTTCTTCACTTACAAATGTTTGCAATAATTTAACATCAGGAAATACAGTTGATTGTAGTTATTCAACTGCTGCACAGGAAGATTGTAATATATCTAATGCGATATCGGGTCAGTATTATATGATGCTTATCACAAACTTTGCCAATACAACAACTAATGTTGTATTTAGTCAAACAAACAGTGGTGCCGGAGCTGGTTCAACAAATTGTAATGTTGTTTATTGTAATATAACTGGAATTACTACATTTCCTGGGGCTTGTGTTCCAGGTAATACATTTACTTTAACTGGATGTGTGGATTATAATAATTTACCTTTAGATCATCCACCCACTACAGGTAATTTAACTGTTACTGTTAATCCGGGTGGGTATACTCAGACTTTTACACCACCTTTTGTAGGAACCAGTTGTTTTTCTATTGCGGGTATTCCAGCTAATGGTGCTGGATATTCTGTAACCGGGGTATTTTCTGCTGCACCTACATGTACTTGGACCTCTAACTTCACTGCACCGGCAGCATGTAATGCGTGCTCTGTAAATGCAGGAGTTGATCAATCTGTCTGTGGATTAACAGCAACTCTTGCAGCAACTGCAGGTCAGGCAGGTTATTCTGCTTATCATTGGAATCCTGTTGCAGGTATTACTTTTGGTAATATAAATTCTGCTACATCAACAATTACTGCTGCTGCAGCTGGTACTTATACATTAACATGGGTAGGTACAAATAGTAGTAGTGTTACATGTACTGATAATATGACGATAACATTCTCTAATCCTTTAGCTGGATTTACATATAACAGTAATCAATGTTTAAGTGGAAACTCGTTTAATTTTACAAATACTGGTACATCTTCAGGAGCAACCTATTCATGGACATTTGCAGGTGGTACTCCGGCAACTTCTACAGCTCAAAATCCAACAGGAGTAACATTTAGTACTTCAGGAGTACATGCAGTTACACAAACTGTTACTATAGGAACTTGTACTGCAACAAGTACTCAAAATATTACTGTATATCCACAGCCATCTGTATCAGCAACTCCTACAAATGTAACATGCTTTGGTGCTTGTAATGGTAGTGCTATAGCTGCCGGTAGTGCAGGTGCTGCACCGTATACTTATCATTGGAGTACTGGTCCAAATACGCCTTCTATTTCTTCTTTATGTCCAGGTACATATTTAGTAACAGTAACTGACAATTTAGGTTGTACAGGTACTAATAGTACAACAATTACACAACCAGCAGCACTAGTATTAAATGCAACCAGAACAAATCCTACTTGTAATGGAGCATGTAATGGAACTGCAAATGTTACAGTTGCTGGTGGAATAGGCCCATTTAGTTATTTATGGTCAACTCTTGGACCAACTGCAAGTATTACAGGATTATGTGTTGGAACTTATACAGTGACTGTAACAGATAATGCGTCTGCTGGATGTACGCAAACAGCAAGTGTTATTTTAACTGCACCTGCACCAATAACTTTAACAAATTCAAGTGTTCCTGCTACTTGTGGAATGGCTAATGGAACAGCAACTGTTAATATTACTTCTGGTGGGGTTCCTAATTATAATTATGTTTGGTCTAGTGGACCTCCTACAATGGGAACTGCATCAACAACTAATACTATTTCCGGATTAACAGCTGGTGCATATACTGTTACTGTAACAAATAGCAATGGATGTACAAATACGACTACAGTAAATGTTGGAAGTAGTGGTGCACCTACTGCAACAATAAGTGCAAGTGCAAATCCTATTTGTTTTGGACAATGTAATGGAACTGCAACAGTATCTATTGGTGGTACTTTAAACCCACCATATAATTATGTTTGGTCAACAGGATCTTCTACTATGGGTACTATTGTTACAACAAATACTGCAAGTAATTTATGCAATGGAAATTCTTCTGTAACTGTTACTGATAATTTAGGATGTAGTGCAGTTGCAAGTGTAACTGTTACTCAACCTACAGTAGTATCAGCAATAACTACACCTATAGCAGCACATTGCGGTAATTCTGATGGTTCTGCAACAATTACTCCAGCAGGGGGAACTCCAGGCTATACTTATTTATGGCCTGCTACTGCTGCTAATCAAAATACAATTACTGCAATAAATTTAGCACCCGGAACTTATATTGCAACTGTTACAGATAATCAAAGCTGTACAACTACAGTTTCGGCAACAATTGGTAATACTGCCGGAGTTGTAGCTTCAATTTCTGGTTTTACAAATATTTCTTGTTTTGGTGGTGCAAATGGTACAGCAACGGCTTCAGGTGTTGGTGGAAATGGTCCTTATACATATTTATGGCCACCAAGTGCATCAAGTCAGGTATCTGCTACTGCAATAAATTTATCAGCAGGTTCTTATGTTGTTACAATAACTGATGCAAATTTATGTACATCAACTGCAACTGCAACGATTACTGCTCCATCCGTTGTTACAGCAAATATAACAGGTTTCTCAAATGCATTATGTAATAGTATTTGCAATGGTACTGCAACAGTTACTGCGGGTGGCGGAACTCCTGCATATACATATTTGTGGTCAAATGGTCAAGTTGTTCCAAACTCAACTGGTTTATGTAATGGTACATATTCTGTAACAGTCAGAGATGCAAACTTATGTTCTGCTGTAACTTCTGTAACAATTAGTCAACCAACTGTTTTAACTGCAAGCACAACTACGGTTAATGCACATTGTGGTCATGCTGATGGAACTGCTACTGTTACTGGTGCGGGTGGAACTCCTAGTTATACTTATTTGTGGAGTGGAGGTGCTCAAGTAACACAAACTGCAACAAATTTACTACCTGGAAGCTATACTGTAACTGTAAGTGATGCTAATTTATGTACAGTTATTGCAAATGCTACTGTTGGAAACACTCCTGGAGGTACTGCTTCTATTTCTACTTTTACCAATGTGTCATGTTCAGGTATTTG
Organism: Bacteroidia bacterium; assembly: GCA_016218155.1. Taxonomy (NCBI): domain Bacteria; kingdom Pseudomonadati; phylum Bacteroidota; class Bacteroidia; species Bacteroidia bacterium. Next base: position 127,292 of record JACREQ010000105.1, on the reverse strand, counting down.
TGATGGTTCGGCTACTGTATCAATGGGAGGAGGAACTTTACCTTATAGTTATAATTGGTCAAGTGGAGGAGTTACAAGTGTTATAACAAACTTATGTGCCGGATCGTATATTGCAACTGTTTCGGATGCAAATGGTTGTACTTCAACCGCTACAGCAGTTATTAGTAGTCCAACACCTTTAACTGTTAATATTACTATTGCCGATGTTAGTTGTGCTGGTCAATGTACAGGAATTTTAACATCCGTTCCATCTGGTGGTACACCACCTTATTCTAATATGTGGAGTAATTCATTTGCAGGTTCAGTAAATAATAATCTATGTGCCGGATCATATACAGTGACAGTAACTGATTCGCATACATGTAGTGTTATTGGAACAAGTTCAATAACTGCTGTACCACCTATAGTTTTAAGTGCTATTCCAACTAGTGCAAATTGTAATCAAAGTAATGGAGCTTTGGATTTAACAGTAACTAATGGTGCTGCTCCTTTTACATATATTTGGTCGCCTTCGGGTTCAACCGAAGATTTGGTAAATATTCCTGCTGGTGTGTATAATGTTACTGTTACTGATTTTAAAGGCTGTTCTCAAACGGGATCATATACTGTTTCAAATATTGCTGGACCGGTTGCTAGTATTGCTTCGTCTACTAATGTAACCTGTAATGGTTTAGCTAATGGTTTAGCTCAGGGTTCAGTATCAGGTGGTACTGCACCTTTTACTTATTCATGGAGTAATGGACAAAATTCAATAACGGCAACTAATTTAATCGCTGGCACTTATACGTTTTCAGCAACAGATGGCGTAGGTTGTGTCTCATCAGTAAATGTGACGATAACTCAACTTTCAGTTTTATCTGTTTTAACAATATCAAGTGTAAGTCCATTATGTAATGGAAATTGTAATGGGTCAGCAAGTGTTTTAGCTACAGGTGGAACACTTCCATATAGTTACCTATGGGTTGGAGGAACGCCATTTGGTGGATTAAATGCAACAAGTTCAATGACTACTGGCATTTGTAGTGGAAATTTATCTGTTTTAGTTACTGATGCTAATGGTTGCACAGTTGGTAGTTCTACTTCAGTTGTTGAGCCTACTTTTATAACATTAACCACCTCGCATACTGATGAATCTTGTAGTGGATTGAATAATGGTACTGCCAGCGTATCTACAGTTGGAGGTGTGCCGCCATATCAATTTCAATGGGATGCAAATGCTGCAGGACAAACTAATGACACTGCTATTGGTTTAGCAGGTGGAATATATTCAGTTACTGTAACTGATTCGCATAACTGTACTGAAACAATATCTGTTACTGTAGGCACCCCTAACCCAATGGTGTTTAATAGCGTTATACCAACACATTTGACTTGTTATTTAGCAAATGATGGAAGTATTTCAACAAATGTTACAGGTGGTACCCCAAGTTATACATATCAATGGACAAATGCTTTAGGAACTTATAGTGCTAATACGCAAAATATTGGTAATTTACCTCAGGACACATATTTTTTAACTGTTACAGACCAGAATGGGTGTAATATTACAACTTCTGAGATTATTAGTCAACCTCCTCAACTTAATTTAAATTTAATAAAAACAGATGAAACCTGTTTTCAATTTTGCGATGGGAGTATTTCTGCAAATGTTTCAGGAGGTCAAATACCATATACATATTTGTGGTCAAATATATTAAATACATCATTAATCAATAATTTGTGTCCCGGTAATTATGTGGTAACAATAACTGATAACAATGGTTGTACAATTTCGTCTAACGCTACTGTAACTGGTAACCCATTATTACAAATTGATGTACTTAATGTGGTGCCAGCAACTTGTGGAGTTGCTAATGGTGAGGCTACTATAGGTATTCAAGGAGGTTTAACTGGGTATTCAATTTCATGGACAACTGGTGGAAATAGTGTACATGAAACAGGTATGCCTGCAGGTATTGCAACAGTTACATTAATTGATCAAAACGGGTGTATAGCTACTCAACAAATTGCTATACAAAATCTTGCTGGTCCTCAAATTACTACATTGTTAGCTGACTCAGTTAGTTGTGCCGGAATGAATGATGGTGTTGCAATAGTTAGTTATACACCTTCAAGTCCAGCAGCACCACCATATATTTCCAGTTGGACAAATCTAGGCGGAGGTTCTTTCTCTGGTGATACAATTAGTGGGCTAGAAGGTGATATGTATTATGTAACTGTTTCTGATGCTAACGGATGCCAATCGTCAGGGTTTATTAATGTTCACGAACCAACTGCCTTTGTATCCGTTATTAGTAATTCAACTAATAACCATTGTTTTGGTAATTGTTTGGGAACAGCTTCAGTTCTTGCAGGTGGAGGAATATTACCATATACATATGATTGGTTAGGAATCAGTCAAACAGGAGCAACAGCTACAAATTTATGTGCAGGACCATATACTGTTGTTGCGGAAGATGCACATGGATGTACAAGCGTAAATGTTGTAACTATTACTGAACCACCGGCACTAGACATTACAGGAGTTGTTACAGATGCTCACTGTTATGGAAATGCAGATGGTATGATATCAGTAAGTGCATCTGGTGGTACTCCGGTATATCAATATAATTGGCAGTTACCTGCAGTTGGGTCAAGTTCAATAACCTCAAATTTGATAGCAGGAACCTACTCTGTTATTGTAACCGACATCTGGAGTTGTACAGCAATATCTTCATTTACTGTAGACCAACCTTCTTTAATTTATGTATATGCTTCTTCAAATCCTGCACATTGTGGATTTGACAACGGTTCAGCTCAGGTTGATTCTGTTGTTGGAGGAATTCCTGATTATACTTACCATTGGTCTCCTGGAAATTCAACTGCTACATCAATAACAAATCTAATTAGCGGTAATTATCAGCTTCAGGTTACAGACAATCAGGGTTGCGGTGGAGTTGTAAATGTTAATGTGCCTGAAATAGCCCCACCATCTCAACTAACATTTAATGTTACAAATGCAATTTGCCCTGGTTCATTTACCGGTTCAATTACAGCAAACGTAGTTGGTGGGTTAGCGCCATATTCATATTTGTGGTCTGATTTGCAATCAACTCAAATAGCTTCTGGTGTTGGTGCCGGTGTATATACAGTTACAGTTACTGATGCAAACTTATGTACTATTGCAAACTCTACTATTGTTGGTCAACCAAACCCAATTATAGTTTATGCTAATGGAGTAGATTCAATTTGTATAGGTAATAATTCTGTTAATATTACAGCAAATGCTTCAGGTGGAACTCCACCGTTTACTTATTTATGGACTGGTTCAGGACTTGGCAATCCTAGTGCTCAAACTCAAATGGTATCACCTGACAGTACTACAAATTATTTTGTAAATGCATATGATGCCAATGGTTGTATTTCTCAAAACCCAGGTATTGTTGGTATATATGTTTATCCTGCAATTTATGCAAGTACTTCTATGAATACAACTATTTGTGAAGGAGATAATTACAATATTGATGTTACTGCATTTGGTGGAATAGGTCCTCCATATAATTATGTTTGGAATATTGGGGCAGGAAACCCGAATACAGTTACACCAACAGATACTACAACATATACTGTTCAGGTGTTTGACGGTTGTGGAACTCCTCCTGGAACAGCCACAATGACAATATTTGTACGACAGGCGCCACGCCTTATCCGCGATCCAAGGTATCAAAGTGGATGTGTTCCATTATTAGCTAATTTTGATGCAGTTGTGTCAGTTCCTGCGAATGATTCTGTTCGCTATAACTGGAATTTTGGTGATCCTTCTACAGGTAATGCTAATTTATCAACAGATAGTATTACATCTCATATTTATGGATTACCAGGTTCATATGCTATAACATTAACCTTATCATCAGCGAATTATGGTTGTGAAATGACCCGGATATTTAACGATCTTGTTGAAGTTTATCCGATACCAACTGCAGATTTTTCATATTCTCCTAATGTGATAGATGCATTGCAAGGTGAAGTTCAATTTAATGCAGAAACAGATCCTGCAAATCAAACAGTGTGGGATTTAGGTGATGGTGAATCAGCTGCTGGTACTTTAACTCCTACTCACATTTATGAAAATCCCGGGGTTTATACTATTACTTTATTTGTAAGAACTGAAGAAGGGTGTATTGATACAGTTCAACATACTTTAAGAGTAAATGAAATTTATACTATATGGGTTCCTACTGCATTCTATCCAGGAACAGGTTCAGCTGACGGATATTTTTATCCAAAAGGAAGAGGCTTTGATAAGAGTAATTACTATTTGGCAATTTATGATAGATGGGGTCAAATAATATTTGAAACAACTACTTATCCCGAAGGAACTGCATTAACGCCAAATGAAGTTCAGGATATGGCTAATCTAAATTCAGGATGGCTACCAGGTGGATGGAATGGTGGATTTAAGAATAATGTAAATAAATTAGTACCTGTAGGGACTTATTCCTGGTATATTAAAGTGAAGGATGTAAATGGAACCTTACATGAAGAAACCGGTCCTGTAACCGTAATTAGATAAAATAAAAAAAGCTGCGTGAGCAGCTTTTTTTATTTTAGATTAATCTATTTTTAAAGTGTAATAGAACAACGTTTAAAAACTGTAATAGAAAGATCTTTGTCGCCATTTTGGATATACTGACGAACGGTCATTTTATTATCTTTAACAAATTCCTGATTTAATAAAGTGCTTTCATTGTAAAACTTATTAAGTTTACCCATTGCAATTTTCTCTAACATTGCTTCTGGTTTTCCTTCTGCACGAGCTTGTTCTTTACCAATTTCAATTTCTTTCTCTACCATTTCTTTTGAAATATCATCTTTGTCAATAGCAATTGGACTCATTGCTGCAATTTGCATTGCAACATCTTTTCCTATTTGCTGGTTTGAAACCATTTTGTTGAATCCAACAAGAGTTCCAATTTTACTTCCCTGATGAATATAAGAGAAAACATGTTCAGCAGAAATATGCTCGTAATATGTAACATCTATACGTTCGCCAATAGCAGCAACCTTATCCATAATCATATCCTGAATAGTAAGGTTGTTTACATTAATTTGTTTTAATTCATCAATATTTGCAGGTTTTGCCTCCAAAGCTTTTTGAGCAATAATTTTAGATAGTTCGATAAAACCATCAGTTTTTGCAACAAAGTCAGTTTCGCAACTTAGAGCAATAATTGCAGCATCTTTTCCGTTTGGACTGATTTCAGCAACTACTAAACCTTGGGTAGTTTGACGATCAGCACGTTTCATCGAAACAGCCTGTCCTTTTTTACGAATAATTTCTATTGCAATATTAACATCACCTTCTGATTCAGTAAGTGCATTTTTACAATCCATCATTCCAGCACCTGTAAGTTGACGTAATTTTGTAATATCTGCAGTTGTAATTTGTGCCATATTAAAAATTCTTATTTTGTTATTCTTTAATGTTTTTCTTTATTGTTGTTCTTTTTGCTGGAGATTTCTTTGCTTCAGTACTCTTTTTTGCAGCTAAAGCAGCAATTTCTTCAGCAGTAGCTTCAACTAGTTCTACTGAATCATCAGCAACAACTTCTTCTTCGTTAGAAACTTCCTCAGTTTCTTCGTGTTTTGTTCTGTTACGTGAAGGTTTCTCTTTTGGCTGAGCAACTTCTTTTTCTTTATCAAATTTACGTTCTTCAAGACCAGCTGTAATAGCAGCTATTGCTGTATCAAGAATTAATGCAATTGAATTTGATGCATCATCGTTTGCAGGAATTGGGAAATCGATATTATTAGGATCTGAGTTAGTATCAACCATTCCAAATAATGGAATACTTAAACGTTTTGCTTCTCTTACTGCAATATGTTCTTTTGAAACGTCAATAATAAAAAGAGCAGCTGGTAAACGGGTTAAGTCTGTAATACTACCTAAGTTCTTTTCTAATTTAGCACGTTTACGGCTAATCTGAAGTTTTTCTCTTTTTGAAAGGTTATCGAAAGTGCCATCTGTAGCCATTTTATCAATGGTAGACATTTTCTTAACAGCTTTACGAATTGTAGGGAAATTTGTTAACATACCACCTGGCCAACGCTCAGTTACATAAGGCATATTAATTTTACTTACTTTTTCTGCAACTATATCTTTTGCTTGTTTTTTTGTAGCTACAAATAAAATTTTGCGTCCAGATTTTGCAATTTGTTTTAATGCATTGCAAGCTTCATCAAGCTTTACAACGGTTTTGTGTAAATCAAGAATGTGAATTCCATTTTTCTCCATAAAAATATAAGGAGCCATGTTTGGATTCCATTTTCTTTTAAGGTGACCAAAGTGTACACCTGCTTCTAATAATTGTTCGAATGTTACTTTTGACATGTTATTTATTTTAGTTTACTTTCTTATTATTAATGCAATTGTCAGGTAGTTCTTAAAAAGAAGTCCTGACAATTTAGATACTAAACTATAATAGAATCCATTAACGTTTGCTAAACTGGAATCTTTTACGTGCTTTTTTCTGTCCTGGTTTTTTACGTTCAACTTCGCGTGGGTCGCGGGTTAAGAAACCTTTAACTTTTAATGCTGGTTTTAGTTCAGGAGTTGCTTTTACAATAGCTCTTGAAATTGCTAAACGAAGCGCTTCTGCCTGACCATTAATTCCACCACCATCAAGGTTTACTTTAATATCGAATTTGTTTTCAGCCTGAATTGTGAGAAGTGGATGAATAACGGTATGCTGAAGTTGAGGAGTTGGAAAATAATTTTTAAATTCTCTATCATTGATAGTTATTATTCCAGTTCCTTCTTTTAAGTATATGCGTGCAATTGCAGCTTTTCTTCTACCTATTGCGTTTACAATTCCCATACTATTTATTTAATTGTATTAATATTTATTACTTTTGGTTTTTGAGCTTCATGTGGATGCTCAGTGCCTGTATAAATGAACAGGTTATGAATTAATCTTCTTGATAATCGATTACGAGGAAGCATACCTTTTACACCATGCTCGATAATCTTTCTTGGATCTTTAGCCATTTGTTTCTCTGGAGAAATAAGGCGTTGACCACCAGGGTATCCGGTATGACGAACATAACGTTTGTTAGCCCATTTATCACCTGTAAATTGAATCTTTTCAGAGTTCAATAAAATTACGTTATCACCGCAATCAACATGAGGAGTAAATCCAGCTTTGTGTTTTCCTCTGAGAATTACTGCAATGGTTGAACAAAGTCTACCAACTACCAAATCGGTAGCATCAATAACTAACCATTCTTTTTTTACAGTTGCTTTATTTAAAGATACTGTTTTGTAGCTTAATGCGTCCACTTTCTTGACTTATTATTACTTTATTAACTATACGATAACCGTTTGAAAATACGGACTGCAAAAATACAATTATTTTTATAATATGCCAATAATGAGAGATTAAATTTTTAAATAATTTGCAGTTAAAATGCGGCTCTTGGTTAATGGCTGATAATCAGCGTGTAAAATTTATGTATAATGAAATGTAAATTATTAATTTTGCCTTTTGAAATAAAAAGAATCATTTTTCGTTATTCCGAACATTATTAAAATTTATTAATGCCTTTATTTACTCCAACTATTCATCGTTATATTTATTTGTTTGGATTAGCTCTCCTTGCATTTTCATTACCACTTTCTTCTTTTGGAACAAGTATTTCAGAATTAATATTATTGGGCAATTGGATAGCTGAAGGTAATTTTAAAGAAAAGTTCTCAAAATTAAAATCTAAAAATGGGATTTTATTTTTTTCGTCAATTTTTATTGTTCATGTTATCTGGTTGCTACCACCTCAAGATTATAATTATGCCTTTAACGATTTGAAAGTTAAGGTACCTATATTAGTTTTACCAATATTAATAGGTAGTTCGTATGCATTGACAAAAAAGCTGTTAAAGTCAATATTATTGTTTTTTACATCTGGGGTTTTGCTTGGTACATTAATAAGTATAACAATCTTTATTTTTAAACAATCTGTAAATATTACAAACTATAGAGATCTTTCTCCATTTATTTCTCATATCAGGTTTTCTTTAATGATAGCTTTTTCAATTTTTATTTTCATGTATTATTCTTTTAATAAAAATGAAACAGCTTTTAAAGGTATATGGAAAATATGTGCATTAATAGCATCTGTTTGGTTGATAGTTTTTCTTATACTTTTAAAAAGTTTAACAGGCATAGTTATTTTTGGAATTATTTCTTATTTAATTTTTTGGTTTTTAGCTTTTAAAATAAAGCATTGGCTTAAATGGGTAATCTTTCTGTTTTTGATTGTCTTGCCTGTTCTTCCTAGCATTTATATATATAATGTCCTGATAAATTTTACAAAAATTGAAGAAATAGATTTTTCTAGTGTTGATACAAGAACAGAGTCGGGAAAATATTATACGTTCGTTCCTGATGCAAAATCTGTAGAAAACGGGAAACTAGTTTGGATTTATGTTTGCGAAAATGAACTTATGTCAGAGTGGCAAAAAAGAAGTAAAATTGATTATTTTGATAAAGACAGAAATGGAAATGATCTTAGATTTACTCTTATAAGATTTTTAACATCTAAAGGTTTAAGAAAAGATTCTGCAGGTATTTCCAGATTAAATTCTGAAGAAATAAATGCTATAGAAAATGGTGTTCCAAATTATTTGTTTCTTAGCGAATGGAAAATTTATCCAATAGTATATAATGTTATTTGGGAGTTGTATGAATATAAATATAATAAACAGGCCAGTGGTCATTCAGTAGCACAAAGGATTGAATATTTAAAAGCAGCAAAAGAAATAATCTCAGCAAATTTCTTTTTTGGGGTGGGCACCGGAAACGTTCAGCATTCATTTGATAAGCAATATGAGATAATGCAAAGTAAACTTGATAAGGAGTGGAGATTAAGGGCACATAATCAACTTGTGACTTTCTTTCTTACTTTTGGAGTATTTGGTTTTATTTTCTTCATTTTCATGTTATTTTATCCTGTAATAAAAGAAAAAGGTTATAAAGATTTTCTTTTTTCTGTATTGTTCTTGATTATGTTTTTGTCATTTTTTAATGAAGATACTTTAGAATCTCAGGCAGGAGTAACATTTTTCGTTTTGTTTTACTGCTTATTTCTTTTTTCAGGAAAACAAGAAGTTGTTCATACAGAACAATAAGATTATCTTTGCATATTACAAAAAAATAAAACAATGTGTCAGGAACATAAAGAATTTATGTTGGAAGCAATCAGGCTTTCAACAGAGAATATTGACAATGGTGGCGGTCCATTTGGTGCAGTAATAGTAAAAAATGGGAAAATTATAGCAAAGGGAGTAAATAAAGTTACTGTTAATAACGATCCAACTGCACATGCCGAGGTTACTGCTATTCGCGAAGCTGCAAAAGTTTTAAATAATTTTGATTTGAGTGGCTGTGAAATTTATACTTCCTGTGAACCATGTCCTATGTGTTTAGGTGCAATTTACTGGTCGCGACTTGATAAAATATATTATGGAAATACTAAGGTTGATGCAAAAAATATTGGTTTTGATGATGCGTTTATTTATGATGAAATTCTTGTTCCTTTAAAAAACAGAAAATTACCAATCTCTCAATTATTGCAAACAGAAGCCTTGGAGGCTTTTAAAAAATGGTCATTAAAAGAAGATAAAACAGAGTATTAATGGCGGTTTTAGAAGAGGAATTCTTTAAGAAAGATGTACTAGAAGTTGCTCCAGCTTTAATAGGCAAGATTTTGTGTAGAAGATTAGAAAACGATAAAGTGGAAAAATTTATTATTACCGAAACCGAAGCCTATCGTGGAGAAGAGGATTTAGCTTGTCATGCAAGTAAAGGTCGTACTAAAAGAACCGAAGTGATGTATCACGAAGGAGGGAAAATTTATGTTTATCTGATTTATGGAATGTATTGGTTGTTAAACATTGTTACAGGAGATGAAAATGAACCACAGGCAGTTTTAATCCGTGGGATTGAGAAATATAACGGACCGGGTAAACTCACAAAAGCATTACAAATAAGCGGAGAATTTTATGGCAAAAAATTAAAATCCGAAAATGGATTATGGATTGAAAATAATGTATTAACTTCAAATATTATTACATCAACCAGAATAGGAATTGATTATGCCGGAGAAGAATGGAAAAATAAACCATGGAGATTTATTCTAGAAAGTAAAAAGCTGCAAAAACAATAAAAATGAAAAAAATCGAATTAATAAAATCGGATATAACAACGTTAAATGTTGATGCTATTGTTAATGCAGCAAATAGCAGTTTGCTTGGTGGAGGTGGTGTTGATGGTGCAATTCATGAGGCCGCAGGTGAAGAACTTTTAGAGAAATGCAAAAAACTGAATGGTTGTAATACCGGTGAAGCAAAAATAACAAAAGGATATAATTTGTCTGCAAATTATATTATTCATACTGTCGGACCAGTATGGGTTGGTGGTAAAAACAATGAAGACAAATATCTGGCAAGTTGTTATAAGAATAGTCTTGATCTTGCAATTAAGAATAATATTAAAACAATTGCTTTCCCAAATATAAGTACCGGTATATATGGTTTCCCTAAAAATCGTGCTGCTATAATAGCTGTTCATGCAGTAGAATTATTTTTAAAAGAACATAATCAGATTGATAAAGTTATTTTTGTTGCTTTTGATGATGAAAATTATAGTATTTATGAAAAACTATTAAAATAAAATAACTTTGTAGTTTATTTAAAAATATGGTTTTTGTTTTATATGAGTGAGGTCAAAAAATATTTATCATTAGTAAAATTTAGTCACACTATTTTTGCAATGCCATTTGCATTAATAGGATATTTTTTAGGAATAAAAACTGCTGGGTTCGGTTTTGATTTAAAAGTGTTTTTGCTTGTGATTTTATGTATGGTTCTTGCACGAAGTGCTGCAATGGCATTTAACAGAATGGTGGATGTGCAGTATGACAGAAGAAATCCGAGAACTGTAAATCGCGAAATTCCTTCGGGGCAAATTTCTCTTTTTGCAGCTTCAGTTTTTGTTGCATTAAGTTCTATATTGTTTATTGTTACAACATGGTTTATTAATTCTTTGGTGTTTTATCTTTCACCTGTTGCTTTAATTGTAATTTTTGGCTATAGTTTTACAAAAAGATTTACTTCTCTTTGTCATTTTGTTTTGGGCCTTGGACTCGCATTAGCGCCAATTGGTGCTTATTTGTCTGTAACAGCCAGATTTGATATTTTACCCTTACTTTTTTCTTTTATTGTTTTGTTATGGGTAGGAGGTTTCGATATTATATATGCATTGCAGGATGATGAATTTGATAAAAGTCAAAAACTTCATTCTTTACCTGTAAGTCTTGGACGCAAAACAGCACTTTTATTTTCTTCTTTAGCCCATGTTGTTACAATAGGAATTGCTGTTTATGCAGGGATTACCGGACCATTTTCGATAATTTTCTGGATAGGTCTTTTTGTTTTTTCAGGAATGTTATTGTATGAACATTTAATTGTAAAACCCGGTGATTTAAGCCGGGTTAATATGGCATTTGCCGTTGTTAATGGCGTTGCCGGAGTGCTGTTCGGAGGATTTGTTATCTCCTCGTTATATTTTTAGTTGTGTAATAATAAAAGACCGTAGTGACCTGCGGTAAATCCTTCAAAAAATTCAGGAGCAATAATTTCAAATTTATAAAGTGCTTTTTCTGTAGGTGTAATAAATGCAGTTGAAATAAAATCTTTCATTTCACCGGTTGATACAAAATCCCAACCTCCACTTGCATTTTGTTTATAAACATTTATCGCCATCTTTTTAATTCTGTAATCGCCCCAAACCATAATCCCATATGTGTAATCAGGAAATAGCCAACGCTGTGATTCTTTTGATCCGTCTTTAAAAATAAGGTCAAATTCCATTCTTACTATTTCGGCTCCTTCGCCTTCAACAGCCTTAACTGTAGCTGAAAGGCCGTCAATAATAGGTTGCATGGATGTTCCCTTTTCGTTATCAAGAGTTGAAGTCTGAGCAAATCCAAAGTTGAACATTAACATTAAGCCAAATATAACTGCAATGTTTCTCATAAATTATGTTTTAATTTTTAAATAAATGATTAATTAAGCACAAAAATACTTAAAATATTTTTATTTTAAATAAATGTCAGAAAATAATATTTTTAAAAATTTACCAGATTCTGAAATCAAATTCTAAATTTTCACGTCGTGTAGTAGGTTTTTGTTTTCCTTTAGAAAGCTTTGTTACATTATTGTTTGCAAAATCATATATCATAATAGGCAGTATTCGATCTTTATTTTGCTTTAAAATATTAATGTAAAATAAATGATTTTACTCATATTATAAAGGCTTTTAGTTTTAATAATTTAATTAATTTTGAAAACTTAATAAAGCAATGATTATTTAATCCTTTTATTTGTATTTCATTAAATTAACCTAATTGTTTATGATAAATCAACAGTTGTTAAATCCAAAAAGTATTGTAATAGTAGGAGGTTCAAATGCTATTAATAAACCAGGCGGAAAAGTCTTAAAAAATCTGATAGATTTTAATTTTAAGGGTGAGTTAATGGTTGTAAACCAAAAGGAAGCTGAGGTGCAGGGAATTAAATCATATCAGGATGTAAAAAGTTTACCACAGGTAGATCTTGCAATTCTTGCAATTGCAGCAAAATATTGTGTTGAGGCTGTTGAAATTCTTGCAAGAGAAAAAAATACTCGTGCTTTTATTATTCTTTCTGCGGGTTTTAGTGAAGAGAATCATGAAGGTGCTTTACTCGAAAAACAAATTGTAGATATTATAAATAGTGTAAACGGTTCTTTAATCGGACCTAATTGTGTTGGCTTTTTAAATTCAAATTATGCGGGTGTTTTTACTACACCAATTCCAAAACTTGATACTAAAGGCTGTGATTTTATTAGTGGATCGGGTGCTACAGCTGTTTTTATTATGGAAGCCGGAATGCCAAAAGGTTTAACATTTTCAAGTGTGTATTCTGTAGGAAACAGTGCACAGATGGGCGTTGAAGAAGTTTTGAAATATCTAGATGAAAGTTTTGACCCCAAAACAAGTTCAAGGGTAAAACTTCTTTATATCGAAAATGTAAAGAAGCCAGATTTAATATTGAAACACGCTTCTTCGTTGATTCGCAAAGGATGTAAAATAGCTGCAATTAAATCCGGTTCATCTGAAGCGGGAAGCAGAGCAGCTTCTTCACATACTGGTGCATTAGCTAGTCCGGATTTAGCTGTTGATGCTTTATTTAAAAAAGCTGGTATTGTTCGTTGTTATGGAAGAGAAGAACTTACAACTGTAGCATCAATTTTTATGCATCCTGAATTACAGGGTAAACGTGTAGCTATTATTACACATGCCGGAGGACCTGCAGTAATGTTAACAGATGCGCTTTCTAATGGTGGTCTTGAAGTTCCGCATATCGAAGGTGATAAAGCAAAAGAATTATTGACTCATTTATATCCAGGCTCATCAGTTGCCAACCCAATAGATTTTTTAGCAACAGGTACTGCCGAGCAATTAGGAAAAATAATTGATTATTGTGAAAATGATTTTCATGAAATAGATGCAATGGCAGTTATTTTCGGTAGCCCAGGTTTATTTGAAGTATATGATGTGTACAGGTTATTAAATGAAAAAATGAAAACCTGTAAAAAGCCTATTTTTCCTATACTTCCGTCAATAATAAATGTTAGTAAAGAAATAGATGAATTTATTTCTTTTGGAAGATTAAATTTTCCTGATGAGGTGGTTTTTGGAAATGCTCTTGCAAAAATATTTAATACAGCAAAGCCAATTTCAGAAAACCTAACATTGCCTAAGGTTGATGAGAAGAAAATCAGAGATATAATCGATAATGCTGAAAATGGTTATTTAAAACCAGCTGAAATTCAAAAAATGTTAGATGCTGCTGGAATAAGTAGGGCAGGAGAGGCTGTTGTAACAACCTCAAAGGATGCTGTAGAAGCTGCAAATAAATTAGGACTACCTGTTGTTATGAAAGTTGTTGGTCCAGTTCATAAGTCTGATGTAGGTGGTGTTGTGTTAAATGTTAAAGATATTGTAACAGTTGAAAAAGAATTCGAAAGAATGATTAAAATAAAAGATACAACTGCAATATTAATACAGCCAATGCTTTCAGGAACCGAGCTTTTTGTAGGTGCTAAAAAGGAGGATAAATTCGGACATATGGTACTTTGTGGTTTAGGTGGAATATTTATCGAAGTTCTGAAAGATGTAAAAGCCGGATTAGCAACAATACCTGTTAATGAAGCTTCTTTAATGATTAAGGGTTTAAAAAGCTATGGCATTATTAAGGGTGCAAGAGGTCAGGAAGGTGTTAACGAAGAAATGTTTGCCGAGATTATTTCACGGGTATCTGTTTTAGTTAGCGTAGCTCCTGAAATTTTTGAAATGGATTTAAATCCTCTTTTGGGTAAAAAAGATAAAGTGGTTGCAGTGGATGCACGTATACGAATAGAAAAGTAAAAAAGTGCCTTAATTGCCTAAAGTGTACTAAAGTATTTAAAGTTTAAACAATTTGTTATGAAAAAAGCTGATTTAATATTTATTTTAATTTTCTGTGTTATTGTAACACCGTTCATACCATTTACATTTTTAAAAGAATTTCAAACAAATTTTTTATATAATGAATCGCATTGGATTTGGACAAGCTTTTTAAAATTTGCTTTATTAGCAACATTAGGTGAAGTTATTGGTTTACGTATTAAAGCTGGTGTGTATTTGCAAAAAGGTTTCGGATTAATTCCAAGAATGATAGTCTGGGGATTTTTAGGTTTAACAATTAAAGTAGCTTTTGTTGTCTTTGCAGCCGGTGTTCCTGCATTTTTAGAAAAATGTTTATGGGTTGCAGGTGCAAAAGACTCTATGAATTTTAAAGATGTATTTGAAGCTCATACTGCAGGTGCCGGAGGTACCCGATTAATTTCTGCTTTTTTTATCAGTGCAATTATGAATTTGTTTTATGCTCCGGTTATGATGACTTTTCATAAGATTACTGATTTTCATATTGTGAAAAATGGCGGTACAATAAGTGGATTTTTAAGGCCAATAAATTTTGTAGAGAACTTTAAAGAGATTAACTGGAAAATGCAGTGGGGTTTTATTTTCAAAAAAACTATTCCTTTCTTTTGGATACCAATGCAAACAGTAACTTTTTCGGTTGCTTCGGAATACAGAGTTGTTATTGCTGCTTTTCTGGGTATAGTTTTGGGTGTCCTTCTTTCTCTGGCTACTCCAAAAGAAGCTAAAAAGTAAATATTTTCTGTTTACAGTTTAATTTGACTTTCTAATTTTCTGAAAATTAAAATTTTGTATCTTTTAACATTTCAGAAGGTGAAAAATATGTTAAATAATTATGTTGTATAGCATCGTATTGGTATATTTGCATATTCTAATAAGTAAAAAATTTAAATATCAGAATATGAAAAGAAATCTACTTAAAATTAGTGCTATTGCAATAGTTATGATTGCATTAAGCTTTTTGAATCCTGCAAAAGCTCAAACTCCGGGGACTTTAACTTTTTCGGTTAATTTAACTTCACATAACGGAAGTTACGGTCTGGATCATTATTGTGCAATATGGTTAGAAAACAGTTCTAATACTTTTGTGAAAACCAAATTAAAAAGAGCTGACGGCCATGGAACAAATAGCCATCTTTTAGTATGGAAAGCAAGCTCAGCTTCTAATGTTGTTGATGCAACTACAGGTGCTTCTTTAACTAATTATACTACACCAATGACTATTTCATGGAACGGAACTGATGTTGCTGGTAATGTTGTTCCTGACGGAACATATAATGTAAGAGTTGAATTTACATGGCAACATGGCACAACTTCTACAACAAATACAACTGTTTCTTTTACCAAGGGACCTGCTTCTGTACATTTAACACCTGCTAACCAAACGGAATATACAAATATGGTATTGGATTGGATTCCTGCAGCAGCAGCTCCGGTTGCAGCATTTGCTGCAAATACAACAAATATTTGCCAGAATGGAAATATTTCTTTTACCGATCAAAGTACTAATACTCCAACTTCATGGGCATGGAATTTTGGTGATGGTCAAACATCTACTGTTCAGAATCCAACACATACATATGCTGCAGCAGGAACTTATACTGTAGCATTAACTGCTACAAATGCAAGTGGTAATAATACATCAACACAAACAAATTATATTACAGTTAATCCAACTCTTGTTCCTTCTGTAGTTGTTAACCCAAGTGCAGCAACTGTTTGTCCTGGTACTACAGTAGTTTTAACAGCTGTGCCAACAAATGGCGGTACTCCAACTTACTCATGGTCTGTTGATGGATCAGTTGTTGGAACAAATAATACATATTCTGCAGTTTTCACAAACGGTCAGGCGGTTGTTTGTACAATGACTTCAAATGCAACATGTGCAAACCCAACAACAGCAACTTCTGCAACATTTAACACAGGTGTTTACACAGTAGCTCCTGTAACAATTACCGAGGCAACAGGTACTTTAAATTCTACTGCAACAACCGGTAATCAATGGTATGATGCAAATGGAATTATCGTTGCAGCTACAGGTGCAGCTTATACTCCAACTGCAAGTGGAAATTATTATTCTATTGTTACAGATGTAAATGGTTGTACTGCCACTTCAAATACAATAGCATTTACTTATTCAGGTATTGTTGAAAATACAGTAAATACTATAAATGTTTACCCGAATTTAACAACAGGTATTGTAAACATTGAAAGTAAAAATACAATTAATGCATCAGTTCAGGTAATTAATATCGTTGGTGATAAAGTTCTTGATTCAAAAATTAATGGTACTAGCAAAAAACTTGATTTAAGCAAATTACCAAACGGTGTTTATTTCTTAAATATTTCTGATGATAACAAAGTGTCGAAATACAAAGTAGTTTTAGAAAAATAACCTTAGGTTTTAAATGATTAAAAAGGCTGCTTAAATTTTTAAGCAGCCTTTTTTCTTGTCATTTCGAGCGTAGCGAGAAATCTAGTGTAGAATCACAATATTAATTATACAAGAATGTAATTTATTCTTAAAGAAATAATATTTTTTAATAACTAGACTCTTCGCTTCACCTTGTTTCGCTCTGAGTAACAAAACTCCAATGTGTTAGAAATAAAATCAGTACTTAATTTTTGTAGCAACCCTTTTTTGTCATTTCGACTGAAAGGAGAAACAATTTCACCAAAGGTAATCTAGTGTAGTATTCAAAGTATCTCGGACTAGATACTTCGTTTCGCTACGCTTCACTCTGGATGACAAAAATCAGACTGTCATTCAGAGCAGAGCGAAGAACTTTTTCACCGAAGGTAATCTAGTGTAGTATACAAAGTATCTCGAACCAGATCCTTCCTTACGTTACACTTCACTCTGGATGACAAAACACTCTATTGTCATTTCGAACGTAGCGAGAAACAATTTCACCGAAGGTAATCTAGTGTAGAGTATACTATCTCGTTCTTACTAACAAAACTACTGTACAGTATACACCTGATTTGTAAACGTTCCTTCTATAGTATCAAATACCGTTTCTGATAAATCAGATGTAATAAAATAAAAACTTCCTGAAACTTTTTTATTTGTTGCTTCGCATGATGAAATTTGTATATAACCCTCTGCAACCTCGCTAACTGTCATATGGTATGATGAGCCAAATAAATAAGTGCCTAATGCACCATCACAGTATGTGCCACCACTTATATCCTGACAAACGGTATTCGGACCAATAGTCTGTGTGTCGTACTTTTTAACAACAATTCCATTTACCGGTGGGTTTTGCCAATCCCAGTTTGAAACAGTTAAAACTAAAGTTTTATTACCAGCAAATGAACCTCTGATATCTAATCTCCTGCCAGTCTGACCTCCCTGACTTGCATTAATTAAAGTATTATTATATGAAGTTGCAGAATAGTTTGTGCCGTTAATTTTAAAATTCATGGTACCACTTGTATTTACAGGTGTTGAGCTGCCCGGGCTGGTAGTTTTATCTTTTTTACATGCAATAATACTAATTAAACATGATATTAATAATAAAGACATTTTTGTTTTCATAATGCTATAATTTTTTATTGTTAAAACAAATATACAAATATTTTGATTTCAAAAACTTATTATAAAACATGTGTTCACTTGTTCACAAGTACAAATAATTTAATAAAATAAATGTAGTGAAAATAACAAAGTGTAAATAATAATGGTAAAAATTAAAATTTGCACCTCTATATAGATTTATAGGATTAACAAATTAATTTTAAAGAAATAAACTGGAAAATGCAATGGGTTTTGTGTTTAAAAAAACTATTCCTTTTTTCTGGATTCCAATGCAAACAATTACTTTTTCAGTTGCCTCAGAATATCGTGTTGTAATTGCTGCGTTTTTGGGTATAGTATTGGGGGTTTTACTTTCGTTGGCAAGTCCAAAAGAGGCGAAAAAGTAATTAATTATCTTAGGTGTGTTTTTTTATTCTAGCTACAATAAGCTTTGTTATTGTATAAATTCACTATTAAAAAATATAAGATAAAAAGGATCAATTATTATATAATAAATTTAAAATATTAAAAAAAGCACAATTTAATACTTCGCATTAATCGGGTTTCTTTTTCTTAAAACCTACATCTTCTTTTCAAACAAGGAAGAAGGAGTGGTAGTGCTCAAAATGATAGTATCGCATTTGTAATTCTGAACATCGTAAAAACTTCTAAAATGAAATCATTATCCCTTATTTAGCTATTATAGAAATTTTCCATTACCTTTTCTAAACATGACTGTGTATAATATTTGGAATAAAATATCGTTCCGCTCTCAGCAGTGGTTGACACAAAATGTAAGCTTATTCGTTTCTTTGTTTTGCAGATTAGCATTGTGCGAAAACAAATATGCTTACACTTGTGTGATGAGGTGTTGTAGTCAGTGTGATTAATGGTGTTATCATCAGGAAGTTGCTGTTAAGATTACATTGCTAAATCAACGAGTGATCAATCGTTGTTGCAAACTGATCAGATGTCGGTAATAATGTGCAATGGTTTTCCAAAAAGTTATTTAAGCAAAAGAACTTTACTCATTGTTGTCTTATCATTACAATTTGTTATTTTAATAAGGTAAATTCCATTTGGCTGGTCAGAAATATCAAGCTGAATATTCAATTCTGAATTATACTCCTTTTTATGTAAAAGAGTTCCTTGATTATTAAATAATTCGACCAATTGGTTGCCTTTGTCTTTAATAAGAAAATTTATTTTACCATTTGTTGGATTTGGAAAAATGCATAAATTGTCATATTCTAAATCTTCATTTTTTGATACTTCCAGATTTTGAGTTTTGTAATTAGAAGGAGTTGTCGTTTTATACATATTAATTAAATAATTTGAATTAAAACTTCGCATTGTCATTAAATATTCTGGTTCATTTATTTTTGCTTTAATTAATAAATATTTTGAATTAAGTCCACCATTATTTGCTAATGACCAGTCATCAATAAATGGGGGAGTTGCATTGGTTGTCCATCCAGCAGTAAAATTTCCGTTTCCAGCGTTCATAGTTGTTGCCCATGCTGCATTTGTTCCGGTCTGCAGCCAGAAGAGTTCATCCTTTAAATCATAATTATCTATATTCCCAATTAAACAAATATCAGAAGTAAGTGCAGGAAGTGTCCAACCGGCAACATTATTTGCTCCACCGTTACTTTCACCCCAATTCCAACTATTGTCATTATTATGATAGTAGAATACAGTAGCCCAAGACGAGACGATACCTATAAGATCATCTTGACCATCTTGGCCATCAAAGTCACCAGATTTAAGATTACTTCTATATGGCCACATTGGATGTGAGGAGTTTCCAGTAAAAGAAGCAACCCATGAATTTGTCTGAAAATTAAACATTTTCATATCAGAACTGCTTACTCCAAATAACTCTGAATAACCATCATGATCGTAATCACCAACTGTTAGTTTGGATCTATACAGATTTAAGATTGAGCCAATTGGATTGTCCCAAATCCATTGCCAGTTGCCATTGTTAAATTGATATAAGCCAACATATGCGTTATTTCCCGCTTGAACACATAAGATTTCATCGCGACCAGAATTGGAAAATTTACCTACATAGAATTTATCTGTTTGCAAAATAGTCCAACCTTGATTAAGGCTATTTATTTTACCATTTCCGCCATTATCCCATACCCAATTCCAATCATTGTTTTGATATTTATATAATCCCGCATATGCATTATTATTTAAACTTTGAATACAAAGTAATTCTTGTGAACCATCGCCATCAAAATCACCTTGGAAGAAATTATCAGTAGAAAGTACAGTATGGCCAGCAATTTGACTAGTACCATAGTTTGACCATTTATTTTCCCATTTATTTGTTAACATTGACATGTAATAATTATATAATCTTTCCCCATGCTCCTCCAATCCCTCTGGAGAAAGATGTGTGCCGTCATTTGGAGCTTTTTGTAATCCATACATACTTGTAAATATTACATTAGGAAGAGTGTTTGCAATTGACATTTGTGCTTGAATTATTGAATTAATAAATGGTCCCGAATATTGTTCATCAACACCTAATAATATTGGAAGATTTGAGCCAAAATGATTTCGGAAATCATTGATGATATTAATTAATTTTGTTTCATACTGCATTGCGTAAGTTTGGTTATCAGAATCAAACTCACCTTGAATCCATATTAAACCCCTTATTGTAACAATTTTCTTTTGACTTTGTAAACTAGCTATAGCAGCTTGTAAATCACTAACCATGTCATCATAAAAATCTTGGCTACCTGGCTGACCCCAATTTGAACCAATATTAGTGCCTGGGATAGCGCATTTATAAATTGCAGGATTATAACCATTTAATTTTAGTCTTCTGCTAAATGTTACTTCTGGCCCAAAAATTAGACTATCGTTTACACCACCTGGCTGAGTTTGCATTGAAACCCAATTGCCGGATGTTACAGGATTTGCCCACCAATTTGTCCAATAAAGTTTTATTTGGCTATCTAAGGAAGGATTAGATGGATAATATTGAGCGAGGCCTTTTAATCCCTGAGCGTTTGATTGCCCTGCTAGTATGAATAAATCAATATTTGTTTGGGCCATTAAAAGATCCGGTAACAGAAGTCCACTGATAAATAAAAGTTTTATTATTTTGTTTATTTTCATAACAATATTATTTTGAGAGAACTAATTTTTTTGTAAAGATTTTACCTTTTTCATCTACGAGTTTTGCTAAATATATACCATCTGGTTGATCAGAAATGTCTATTAGAATTTCTCTTTCAGAATAGCATGTTTTTCTGAAGATACTCTTTCCTTGATTGTTATAGATTTCAACTGATAAGATTCCACTTTTTTCTGAATTAACAAAAACTTTACCTTCACTTGGATTTGGATAAAAATGAACCATCTCTTCAATTGTTGATATCTCAGTTGTTTGAGACTGATAATTTGTAGATTTGTTAGAGCCGTTTACTGATTTGAACATTGATAATAAGTATTTCTGTTGGCAGGAAGTTTTTTTGTAAGCAATTAAATACTTTGGTTCATTAGCAACAGCTTTAATTAGCAAGTAATTTGAATTTGCCTCATTAATCCAATCGTTAATTATGAAATTACTTCCATTAGACCAATTTGAATAAAAAGAACCTGTTTTTGCTTCCATAGAATTTGCAAGATGTTCTCCCTTTCTAATCCATAATATTTCTGATTTAATGTCACCATCAATATTACCTGTCAAACAGATATCATTTGATGCTGCGGGCAAGGTCCATCCTCCCATATTTGTTCCACCACTTGATTCACCCCAATTCCAAGAGTTATTTGATGTGTTATAATAAAATACTGTAGCCCAAGATGCAATACCCAGTAGGTCATCTTGACCATCTTGACCATCAAAATCACCTGATTTAAGATTATTTCTGTATGGCCACATTGGATGCGATGTGCTACCTGTAAAAGCAGCTACCCATGAATTTGACTGATAGTTGAACATTTTCATATCAGAATTGCCAACTCCAAATAACTCAGAATAACCATCATGATCATAATCGCCAATTGTTATGTTACCTCTATATGAATTTAAATTTGAGCCAGTGGGATTGTCCCAAATCCATTGCCAGTTACCATTATTAAACTGATATAATCCTATATATGCATTATTTCCTGTCTGAACACATAAGATTTCATCACGACCAGAATTGGAAAATTTACCTACATAGTACTTATCTGTTTGTAAAATTGACCAGCCTTGATTAAGACTATTTATTTTCCCATTTCCACTATTATCCCAAACCCAATTCCAATTGTTATTTTGAAATTTATATAACCCTGCATATGCGTTGTTATTTAAATACTGAATGCAGAGTAATTCTTGAGCTCCATCACCATCAAAATCACCAGGAATAAATTTATCATTATCCGAAATTGTCCATCCATTTTGATAACTACCGATAAAAGATAAATTTTCATTTGACCACACTTTATCCCATCCATTTTTATAATCACCAACTGGTGAAGTAATAAATTCAAGAACATGTACATCTGATGGGCCGAATGTTAAAGTTAAGTTTTTATTGCCTGAATACATGATATTATACCAAAGATTAACAGTATTGAGATTTGGATCATTATTAAGAGTTATGCCAGAATTTCTATAGGGAGCTGTTTTATAAGAAGAAGAAGTAGGAGACCATCTAAAACTCTCAAACAATACTTTAACACCAGTAGAATTGTCAATAATCGGATTTAAAATATTATCAAAATTTAATGTCGCAGTTATGGGTATATTTAAAGGATTTGAGATTATCATTACTGCAGTGGTGCCATTAGTTCGAATTGTATACCTCAGACCATAATTTTCAGTTCTCAAATCTGTAGGTAACGCACCACCAGGTCCGTAACCTGTGGGAAAGTTTGTAGGGATATAAGAAGATGCAGGAGGAACAATACAATTAGGATCAACCTGATTTGTTTTAGTATATAATATTGAATTTGGATCGGTAGATAAAAAACCACGGTTTTTAAGATATCTAAGTTCTTTTCCTAAATTACTGATAAAATCCTTATAATTACTCGAAAAATACTGTCTATTATACCTATCTAATCTTTCAGCCGGCGGATTTGCAATTTGATTAAACATATAAATTTTATTGTTTTGCTCTGAAGTTGATGCATCATAATCCTCCATTACATAAAGCCAGATACCTTGGCAACCATGAATTATCGATGTATATGATTGAAGCCATATATAGTTTGCATTATAAATATTTGTTGTGTTATATGCAGCAATTAAATCAGTTCCATTGGGATGATCTTCATCAGGAGGCCAGTATCTTTCACAAGAAATCCAAGTTTGTATTTGATTATAACCTTTTTTTCTAAAAAAATCAAAACTTGCAAATTTTCCCAAATAGTGTTTACCATAATTTGTATTAGGTGTTGGAACATTATAAATATTACTATATAGATAATAATTCTGCCACCAATCAGAAACCGGGTATTGATAATATGAACCATCCATTAAAATATCTGGTTTGTTTTCAATATCGAGATATACTTGAGGATCATAATCAATTGGAGAGTTCTGATATTCATTAGTTCCATTATACTCTGCATCATTGGAGTTGCTATTTATAGACTTAAGGTGATTTACAACTGCAACTACAGTTTTTTGTGAGGAAGGAATCAAATTACTTTTAAAATAAGCTATAGCATCGCTAACATTACTTGGAGGAATTTCACCATTTGCCATATATTGTTGTAAATATAAAGGTTCACATGAATAATTATACGGATGTGCAAAATTCATCTCATTTGCTATATCATGACCCCAAATAACATTACTGTATAATGGATCTTTATAGATATTTGAAAAACTTAAATAGTTTGGTCTAGCCTTATTTAATTTTTCAGCTTGGTTCTGGTAATTTGAACATCCTGAATTGGGATTATAAGGTAGACTTAAATTATTATCATAAACATTTCTACCACCAGAATTAGGATAATTAGGCACATACCACAATTGTGAATGTGCAAAGGTTGTCAAATTATTTGCTTTAATAAGATCTAGCGTTTTTCTGTATTGATTTTCTGACATTTGATACGAATTAGGTTCAAAAAAATATACTGAGTTAAATCCGTCTTCAGATATAATATTTAAGGGACTAGTATTATAATTTTGTCCTAAAATATATGTTGTTTTAGTACTAAAACTTAATTGATTAGAACCCAAATACGGACCATTAACAATCGGTGATTGATTCATCATAGAATTTGAAAAAAGGATTCCGATTTTGAAATCATTGTTTTGGCTTTTAATTATAAGATTTATTAACAAAAACAAAACTAAAAATGTGATTTTAATTTTCATATTAATTTATTTAGGTTGTTATTAGATTATAATTTCATTAATTAGCAGCCTACTCTTTAAGCTTTTCGGCATTCGCTATCACCAAAAATTATTTTGGGATGTGTGAAAATAGTTATTGGTTATATAGGTATAAGGGGTAATTTCATGAAAGCCTAAATCGGTTTCATGAGCGGTAGGATTTTAACTCTGAACGGTAAAAGGAATTGTTATAATAGATACTTCACTTCGCTCAGTATGACAAAAAGGCTATTTGTTTGGATATACCAACTATTGTTATACAGAAAACTTTACCATGCGCTCTAAAAATTCATCTTTGTTACGGCGCGCTAAAGGGATTAGGGCATTATTAGTCATTTGTATATAGCCGCCTTCTTTTGCAGAATATTTTGTAATATGTTGTATGTTTACCAGAAATGAACGGTGGCATCGATAAAAACAAGCTTCACCTAATTCTTCGAGTAACAGATTAAGTTTTTTTGTTGTTGTAATTTTACGATCTTTTAAAAAAATATAGCTGTAACCCTCATCGGCTTCAACATATAAAATATCACTTGCCGGAATGTATTCCACACCTTCTGTAGATGAAATAGAAATACGCCTCATAAATTGTCCTTCAAGAAAACATAGTATCTGGTCGTATTTTTCATTTTTGCTTTTAGGTTGTGGTATGCGATTAAGTATTTTGTTAATAGTGTCAATTAAACGTTCGGGAAAAACAGGTTTTAATATATAATCGGCAGCATGAACATTGAATGCTTCTATAGCAAATTGGTTGTAAGCTGTAATAAAAATAACCTCAAAATTACAGACAGGTAATGCTTTTAAAAGCTCAAAACCACTCATCCCGGGCATATCTATATCAAGTAACAATAAGTCGGGTGGATTAAGTTTTATTTCTTCTAATGCTTTTTTTGGGTCAAGAAAGCTTCCTGTAATTTTTATTTTGTCTTTAAAAAACTCCTCAAGTATTAATCTTGTAGAACTTATAGAGTCTAGTTCGTCGTCAACTATTATAGCTCTAATCATAAATTCAGGATATTATTAAATTTTTGAGTTTTAAACTTATAATAAAATATTTTATTGTGCAAGAATTGGTATCAAAATTTCAACACGAGTTCCTATAGCTTTTCCATCATGTGATTTTAAATCAATATATTTAACTGTCATTTCTGTTCCGTACAAATTGTTAATTATTCCTATTCTTGTTGCAGTAATTCTTGTGCCTAATGAGCGCCGCTTAATAACTCTACCTGCTTTAAGTGCTTCACTTGCTTCTCTTCCAATGCCATTATCTTCTATAATACAATGTAAAACTTGTTCTTTTTTTTCAATCGTAATTGTTAAAAGACCTTTATCTTCCTTTGTTAAAAAACCATGATGTATGGCATTCTCAACAAAAGGTTGTAATAATAGTGGTGCAATTTTATAATTTAAAGTATCTTCTTCTTTTGCATTAATTACAAAATCAAATTTTTCTTTAAATCGGATTTGTTCTAATTCAAGATATAATTCAACAGCCTTTAATTCATTACTTAATAAAATTAATTGTTCTTGTGAGTTGTCAAGTATTAATCTCATTAACGATGCAAATTTTTCGAGATAACTGGATGATTTTGTTTTATCATTTTGTAAAATATAATATTGTAATGAGTTAAGAGAATTGAAAATGAAATGCGGATTCATCTGTTGTCCAAGTGCTTTTAACATGTATTGATATAGACTGTTACGAGTTTTGTTTTTTTCTCTTATTCTTTTTAATCTTGTTACAAATGCCATCCAGATTATTGTTATTAGAACTAATATAGAAATCACAATAAACCACCAGGTATTATAAAATGGTGGTTTAATAATAAATTGAATTCTTAAAGGTTTATTATTCCAATTGCCTTCTTCATTTGCCGCATATACTTCGAATGAGTAGTTTCCGGGTGTTAATGCAGGGTATTGTACAGTGGGACTTGTAGTAAAATTAAACTCATTACCGGCACCTGTCATTTTATATTTATAAAATATCTTTCCGGCATTATGAAAAGATAATCCGGCAAAATTTATTTCTATATTGTTATAATTGTGACTTAATTCGTAATTGTTAAGAATAAGAGTATCGTGAAAATTTATTTTTATAGATTTTATTACAATTGGAGGAAAAGAAGTATTGGGCTTAATGTTATTTGAGTCAAAAAAAGTTATTCCTTCAGGAGTTGCTACATAAATTATTGAACCAGACATTGCAAGATCGTTTATCTCATTAGAGACTAATCCTGAAGTTGTAGTAATCTTTTGGATAGTAAACTTCTTATTATTTCCGACGTTGATTGTAATTTTATTAAGGCCATTATTAGTACCTGCCCAAACAGTATTTTTATCAATTAATAATTTGGACACTGTATTTGTTGATAGGCCGTTTTTTGTAGTAATCTGGTATATCGTATCTTTGTTATAAACAATAATGCCCATTTCTTTTGTGGCTATCCAGAAAGTTCCTTCTTTGTCTTTTTTTATGTCTAATATTCTTGTTTTAAGTAATGGATTTTTATCCCCAAAATATATATAATCCCCACCTGATATTCCGGATTTTGGTTTTATGTATTTCCATAATCCTTTATAACTGCCAATCCAAAGAGTAGAATCATTATCTAAACATAATGCTCCTACTCTCATTTGAGTGTTATCATTAGCATTTGAGTGATATGTTAAATGCCCATTTTCAATATGTGCTAAATTGTTATAATAACCAAACCAGAAACTGTTTTCACCAGTAAGCAATATATTTCTACACGAAAGCCATAAATCGGGTGTGTTTGAATAACTCGGATGATCGTTTCTATATTGATTAATTAAATCTTTTGAAATAACTCCGGCAGAATACCTACCACCAAAATACAAATTGCCAGAATTGGAGCTATAAACCATAGAATAGAACTGTTGCTCTTTTTTAATATTAAATAGTTTTTTTGATTTCGATGAGATTCGAATAATATTACCTCCGTTTAAACCGGCCCAAAGAGTATCATGGCTTGCAGCAATTGCACCGGCATAATTTGAAGTCAGTCCATCCTTTAAAGTATAGCTAAGAAAAAATAATGAAGGAAGGTAATATACTCCGTCGTTTATTGTAGTAAACCATATGCCATTTTCTTTATCAGTTAAAACTGAAGTTACAGATTTACCCGGCAAAAACTTAATATCTGAACATTTGTTAAGATTTCCGTCTTCAAAATAACATGCTCCTTTATCTGCAAATCCCATCCAAAGTTTTTTTGTGTTGTCAAAACACATCCAATATATTGTAGATTTAAATTCAAATTTTTGTTTAAAGCAATCATTTTCTAAAACAGTAAGGTGTTTATCAGATGTTAGATATATTTTATTGCCATATAATTGAACCTGAGGAGTGATTTGATTAGGATAAAAATCGTTAGTCTCGATAGAACCGGTTATTTTGTTACTTCTTATTACACTTATTTCATTATTATTTACATAAGTTACTTTAAAAAGAGGTTTATTGTCAATAATATAAACCATGCCGGCTGTTTTGCAAACTATTTTTTTACAAATTCCATTATTGCTTATTTTAAAAATACCGTTTAAAATATCACTTATATATAAATTGTCTTTTTTGTCAATATATAAACCTCTTTTTGCGGGACTAGCATATATTTTAAACTGTGAAATAAATTTATCGTTATATTTATATTCATGAATAGTATCATTTTCGAAATATGATAGTTTAAATGAATATGGGATAAACCAGATACGTCCTTTATAATCTTCATAAATTTCAAAAACAGAATTATCTGGTAGTCCATTTTCGTAGCTAAAGTTTTTGAATTCATAGCCATCAAACCGCGAAACACCATTTACAGTAGCAAACCAGATATAGCCCTTTGAATCCTGAAAAACATGATATACTTCTGATGATGGAAGACCATCTGCAACAGAATAATGTTTATATACCGGGGATTGTGCGTAAGTACAAATGTTAACAACAAGTAGAAAAAGAATAAACCAAAGGGATTTTTTAAAATTTAAAATAGATTTTATTGTT
Source organism: Bacteroidia bacterium (assembly GCA_016218155.1). Classification (NCBI taxonomy): domain Bacteria; kingdom Pseudomonadati; phylum Bacteroidota; class Bacteroidia; species Bacteroidia bacterium. Next base: position 98,819 of record JACREQ010000105.1, on the reverse strand, counting down.
TTCACCTTTTTTTATTTGCTTGCAAACCTGCATATTTTCTTCGAGAAATGCAAAAAATCATTTCAATGTTTTAATTTAAGAGTAAATAGGCAGTTTTTGTATAAAACAACCTTTTTTGGAAATGTTCAGTCTAAAAGTTGATAAATTTTTATTTAAATCTTAAAATCTTAATCCATTTAGATTTGCGACTAAATGGATTTAGAGTTTTTGTTTAAAATCATGAAAAGCATTGTAATTATTATGAATAACATTTGTTTTTAACTCAATTGTTCAATAAATTTGTTTTATTAAGCCAAAAAATAAACCATTTTAATACTTAAGTATGAATACAAAATCACTTTTAACGGCAATACTAGTAATTACTAGTTTCTTTTTTGCTCAAAGTCAGAATTACTGGACTGAATCAAATTCATCAGCAAAAGGTAAAGAATTAGTTTCGAACAGAGTTGCTGTTAATTATTATAGTGTTTATACGCTTGATTTAGAGAGTTTAAACGAGGCATTGGAAAGTGCACCAATGAGGGGAGAGTTTTCTAAGGGAAATGAGTTGTTCGTTAGTTTTCCTGGTTCAGATGGTCAGTTTGTAACCTACAGTGTTGTTGAGGCACCGATAATGCATCCTGATTTGGCAGCGAAATATCCGGGTATTAAATCTTATGCTGGTCATGGTGTTGATAATCCTGCAGTATCTATAAGATTTAGTGTTTCTTACCAAAGAGGATTACATGGAATGATTTTTAATGAAGATGATGGTACCAGCTTTATTGATCCATATTCTACAGATTTTACAGAATACATGGTTTATTCAAAAAAGGATATGATAAGAACTGATGCTGCAGATTTTGAGTGTACAATGGATGATGCTAATGGTCACCATGAGGATGAAGAGAATATTACAACTAAGGCTACAAATGATAAAAAACTTAGGAAATACAGATTGGCCCTTTGTTGTAATGCTGAATATGGAAATTTATTTATTGGATCTGCAACTACAGATGCTGCAAAAAGAGCTAATATTCTTGCTCAGATGAATATTACTATGACAAGAGTGAATGGTGTTTACGAAAAAGATTTATCTATTACTATGGAACTTATTGCAAATAATGATATTATTTTATGGTTCGGAAGTACAACAACAGATCCTTGGTCGGGTGAGTTTAATACTAAAACTGCTCAGACTATTGATGCAAATATTGGAATTTCCAATTACGATATTGGTCATAATTTTAATACTTCAGGTGGAGGAAATGCAGGGTGTATTGCATGTGTCTGCTTAGGTAGTACATCAACTCAGGCAGGAACACATAAAGGTAGAGGAATGACAGGTAGATCAAATCCAACTGGTGATGCTTTTGATATTGATTATGTAGCGCATGAAATGGGACATCAGTTTGGAGGATATCATACAATGAATACCTGTAGCAGAAGTGGAAGTGGTTCAACAGAGGTTGAACCTACAAGCGGTAGCACTATTATGGGTTATGCAGGTATTTGTTCTTACAATATACAAGCAAACAGCGATGATTATTTTGCATATGTTAATATCAGAGATATATCTGCAAATGTTCAATCAGGAAATAGTTCGAGTTGTGCACAAGTAATAAATATTTCAAATAACCCACCAACTGCAAATGCAGGCGCAGACTATACAATTCCAAAATCAACTGCTTTTGTATTAACAGGAACAGGAACTGATCCTGATGGTGATGCTCTTACTTATACATGGGAACAAAATGATCCCGCACAGGCTCCTGCTGCAACAGCACCTATTGCTACATGGACTGTAGGCCCAATGTTTCGTTCAAGAAAAGGAACTACAGATCCAAAAAGATATTTTCCTGCAATTGCTTCTATAATTGCTAATAATTTAACTCCTGCGTACGAAGTTGTTCCATCAGTTGGCAGAACAATGAATTTTTCTTTAGTAACAAGAGATAATAAAACAGGTGGTGGTCAAACAGCTAATGATTTAATGGTTGTTACAGTTAATGGCACTGCTGGACCATTTACCGTTTCTGCTCCAAATACTGCGGTTACCTGGGCTGCTGGAAGTACACAAACTGTAACTTGGAATGTTGCCGGTACTACTGCTTCGCCGGTAAGTTGCGCTAATGTTGATATTTTCTTATCAACAGATGGTGGTTATACTTATCCTGTAGCATTACTTACAAATACACCAAATGATGGTACTGAAACTATTACTGTTCCAAATAATCCTTCAACAACATGCAGGGTGATGGTTAAAGGTGCTAATAATATATTCTTTGATATTTCTAATGCGAATTTTACAATTACAGGTTCAACAAATTCAATAACTTCAGGAACAATATCCGGAAGTCCATTTTGTGCCGGCGTTGCAGTTAGTGTTCCTTTTACAATGTCTGGTTCGTTTACTGCAGGAAATGTTTTTACTGCTCAGCTATCTAATGCAACTGGAAGTTTTGCAACACCTGTTAATATTGGTACTTTAACAAGTACTACATCGGGAACAATTTCAGCTACTATACCTGCTGGAACTGCAACAGGAACCGGATACAGAATTAGAGTTATTGCAAGTACTCCGGCAACAACCGGAAGTGATAACGGAACAAATTTAACAATTAATGCGAGCCTTACTCCATCAGTTGTTGTTTCTGGTAACTCAACAATATGTGCAGGTGTTTCAACAACGTTTACAGCAGCTCCTACAAATGGTGGAACTCCTTCTTATCAATGGAAGTTAAATGGAGCTAATGTTGGGACAAATAGTCCAACTTACACAAACGGAGCTATAGCAAACGGAAATACTGTATCTTGTGTTATGACATCAAATGCAACATGTGCAAGTCCTACATTAGCAACTTCGAATACAATTACAATGGTAGTTAATCCGATTCCTGCCACTCCTGTTGCTACAAGTAGTTCACCGGTATGTGCAGGGGCTTCAATTAATTTAACTACTCCTTTAGTTAGTGGTGCATCGTATTCTTGGTCGGGACCAAACTCCTATACATCTACTTCTCAAAATCCTGTTATAACAAATGCAACCACAACAATGGCAGGTGTTTATTCTGTTTCAGTAACTCAAACAGGTTGTACCAGTCTTCCAGGCTCAACTACAGTGACTGTAACTGCTGCACCTGCTATGCCAACAGCATCAAGTAATTCGCCTGTTTGTTCAGCATCAGCAATTAATTTAACAACACCTTCTGTTTCTGGTGCTACATATAGCTGGACAGGCCCAAATGGGTTTACTTCAACACAACAGAATCCTGTTATTCCGTCTGCAACTGCTGCCATGGCAGGAACCTATTCTGTTACTGTACTGCAAGGTGCCTGTCCAAGTACACCTGGATCAACTTCAATTTTAGTGAATACTTCGCCTGTGGCAAACTTTAATGCAAGTCCAATTGCAACTGTTTGTTCAGGATTTGTTCAGTTTACAGATAATTCTACAGGTAGTCCATCAACATGGTTGTGGAATTTTGGTGATGGACAGTCTTCAACTTCTCAAAGTCCTTCACATGATTATCTTTCTAGTGGTACGTATTCTGTTACATTAACAGCAGCAAATAATTGTGGTAATAATCAAATTGTAAATACAAACTATGTTACTGTAAATGTACCTGATATTCCTACAGGAACAGGTGCAACAATATGTGGAGCAGGAACAGCAACTTTAAATGGTACCGGAACAGGTGTTTTGCATTGGTTTGATGCAGCAACAGCTGGTACTGATCTTGGAATCGGAACTACATTTACAACACCAAGCATTACAAATACTACCACATATTATTTAGAAAATCATATTAGTCAGGCTAGCCAGTATGTAGGACCAGTGGCAGCCGGTGCGAATAATACTACCAGTTATTATATTTCTTTTGATTGTTCTGTCCCTGTAGTTTTAGTTTCAGTTAGTGTAACTGCAAGTGCAGCTGGCAACAGAACAATTGAATTGCGTAATAGTGCAAGCGCAGTATTGCAAACTACAACGGTTAATATTCCAGCAGGTACAAGTAGAATTAATTTAAATTTTAATGTTCCTGTTGCATCAGGTTTACAACTTTATATTGGCACAGGTGCTAATTTAACAAGGAAAACCACAGGTGTTTCATATCCTTATACTCTTGCTGGCTTAGTAAGTATTACAGGTAGTAGTGCAGGAACCACAAGGTTTCCTTACTTCTTTGATTGGGAGGTTAAAGAACCTGATTGTGTAAGTGCAAGAGTCCCTGTAATTGCAACTGTTAATACGGCATTACCTGCAAGTGTTAATGTAACTGCAAGTTCTTCTACTATTTGTTCTGGTACAAATGTCACATTTACTGCATCGCCTACAAATGGTGGAACAACACCAATATATCAATGGAGTGTAAATGGTAGTCCAATGGGAACAAATAGTCCTACATATTCTAATTCAACTCTTGCCAACAATGATATTGTAACTTGTGTTATGACTTCAAATGGTAGCTGTGTTTCTGGTAGTCCTGCTACTTCTAATTCTATAACAATGTCAGTTAATTCAACTTTTACTCCTTCTGTCTCAATTATAGGGAATTCTAGCATTTGTTCTGGAACTTCAACAAGTTTTACCGCTATTCCTGTTAATGGAGGAACACCTGTATATCAATGGCAGGTTAATGGCTTGCCAGTGGGAACTAATAGCTCAACATTTACAAGTAGTACTTTGCTAAGTGGAAATACAGTAAGTTGTATAATGACTTCCGGTTTGGCATGTGCTGCTCCGGTAAATGCTACTTCTAATGTGATTACTCTAACTGTAAATCCAACAGTTACTCCACTCGTGTCAATCTCTCCAAGTTCTTCAACAATTTGTTCAGGAACCTCAGTTGTTTTTACTGCAACGCCTGTTAATGGTGGAACTCCAACATATCAATGGATTTTAAATGGAACAAATGTTGGAACAGGTGGTGATACATATACAAATGCTGCATTATTAAATTCGGATGTTGTAAGTTGTGTTATGACATCTACTGTATCATGTCCTGCTACTCCTACAGCGACATCTAATAACGTAGTTATGACAGTGAATCCGATTCCTTCCGTAGATGCAGGTGCAGATCAGGTAATTTGTGAGGGAACTGCTGTAACATTATCAGGAAATGGAGCAACAACTTATACATGGGATAACGGAGTTACTGATGGAATAGCATTTATTCCTTTAGCAGGATCAATTACTTATAATGTTACTGGCACTTTAAACGGTTGTTCAAATACTGATCAGGTTGTTGTAATTGTTAATTCATTGCCAGTTGTTAGTGCCGGAATAGATCAGGAAGTATGTGCCGGAACTACTGTAACATTATCCGGAAGCGGTGCAACAACTTATACATGGGATAACGGAGTTACTGATGGAATAGCATTTATTCCTTTAGCAGGATCAATTACTTATAATGTTACAGGAACATTAAATGGTTGTTCTAATACAGATCAGGTTGTTGTAACCGTTAATTCATTGCCCGTTGTTAATGCTGGTTTGGATCAGACAGTTTGTGTTGGCACATCTGTAACATTATCAGGTAGTGGAGCAACATCTTATACCTGGGATAATGGAATTACAGATGGAGTTTCATTTATACCTTCAGCAGGAACTTTAAATTATACAGTTACAGGTACGATAAATGGTTGTTCTGCAAACGATGTTGTAACAATTACAGTAAATGAAGTAGAAAACTATTCGGTTAGTGTTATTGATCCTATTGCATCAGTTACATCATTATTAAATGCAACATATCAATGGATTGACTGTGATAATGGAAATGCTAATATTCCAGGTGAAACGAATACTGATTTTTCACCTATGGTAAATGGTAATTATGCAGTTGTTGTTAATCAGAATGGATGTAGTTCAACTTCTTCATGTGTTCAGATTACTGTTACAGGAATTTCAGAAAATATGGATTATGGATTAATTAGTATTTATCCAAATCCTAGTCACGGTATAATTAATATCGCTTTTGAAAAAGAAATGAATGAAGTTGATTTTGTGATTGAAAATGTAATTGGCCAAAGAGTTTTTGAAAGAAAATCAAGCCAGACTATGGGTTCAGTTATGACAATTGATTTAAGTGCCTACTCAAAGGGACTTTATTTTATCAATATTAAGAATCAGAATACTGATTTGAGATATAAGATTATTTTAGACAAATAGTGATAATTAATGAATTATTAAAGGCATTCTGAAAAGGATGCCTTTTTTATTTATTATGCGAATGGATTTTCAAAAACTACACAACCGGCTCTGTCCGGATGATCTGAGGCAAGATAATTACCTTTTACTTTTCTTAATTTCCAGATTGAATATAAATCGGAGCCTGCTGTAACAATAAACAGAATTCCAGATAATAACAAAGGAACAGAATCAATAATAATAGATGTAAATGTTGGAATAAAACCCATTAATATTGCTGGTGTTGCTGTGCTTATTCTGTATGTTTTAACGCTTATAGGATGCTTGCAATGAACGTAAGGTGTAAAATTAATCCAATTTATTCCGGCTTTTAAATCAGAAATTTTTATGTCTGCAAAAATTAAAAGAGTAATTGCATGTAATAATTCGTGAACGAAAATACCTGCTATTAATACAGGAACAGTAATATAAACATCAAATATTATTCTTTCGGTTATTGTCCATGTGTGACCAAAACCCCATATCATGCCAAAAATCCCTACAAAGAAAACCACTGAAAACCCAAAAAGTATTAAACTGAAGGTATTTGATTCTGTATAACTAAAAGAATAATCGGTTTTATAGTCCTGTAAAATTTTATCTTCAGGTATTTCGTCAATTAATTTCTCATCCATTTTTAAAATTGTTTTCTTCCAATTGATTTTAAATAGTTGTCAATTGAACGATTATAGGTTCTTTCATATCCTGAAGAAAAGTAGCATGCCGGTAATTCGCCCATACTTCTGTGATAATCCAAACATTCGCAACATTTTCCTTTTCTGCTGCATGGATAAGTGCAATTGCAGTTTTTAACATTTTTTTCGATATCGCAATTCATAGCATATCAGTTTATTAGGTTATTTGTTTGTGTTTAGCTCAAACTTACTTGCAGAAATGTATTATTTTTACGTTCTGTAAAATTAATATAATTCTGAATATGCATAAAATTAAGTTGATAATATCTTTTCTTGCTTTGTTAGTTTCCTTAAACGGATTCTCTCAGGTAGGCAATCAGGCAGCTTCATATAAGTTAAGCAGGGTACTTGATGTAATAAATATGTTTTACGTAGATACTGTTAGCAATGATAAACTTGTTGAAGCAGCAATTGTTGAAATGTTAAAAGAGCTTGATCCTCACTCTGTTTATGTTAGTGCTGATGAAGTAAAAGAAATGAATGAACCTTTGGAAGGTAATTTTGAAGGAATAGGAGTTCAGTTTAATATTTATAACGATACTATTATGGTTGTAAATCCTATTCCTGGTGGACCATCAGAAAAATTAGGTATTCGTGCAGGCGACAGAATTATTCAAATAGATGGAGTAAATGTTGCTGGTGTTAAAATTAAAAATAATGATGTTTTTAAAAAGCTTAGAGGAAAAAAAGGAACTCTTGTAACAGTTTCTATTGCACGTAGAAACGAAAAAGATCTAATCGATTATACTATTTCAAGAGATAAAATTCCAATTTATAGCCTGAATGCATCATACATGATTGATAAAGAAATTGGATATATTAAGTTAGACAGATTTTCTGCAACAACTATGACTGAGTTTGGCGAGGCAATTTCAAAACTAAAAAAAGCTGGTGCAAAGGATTTGGTTTTAGATTTAACCGGCAATGGTGGGGGTTATTTGAATACTGCGGTTGATTTAGCCGATCAGTTTCTTGAGGATAAGAAAATGGTTGTTTATACACAAGGTAACAACAGTCCAAGATCAGATTATAAAGCTACAAATTCCGGTGAGTGGACAGATGGTCGTTTAATTGTATTGGTTGATGAAGGCTCTGCTTCGGCAAGTGAAATTGTGTCCGGTGCAATACAGGACTGGGATAGGGGGGTAATTATTGGTCGCCGTACTTTTGCGAAAGGATTGGTTCAACGTCCTTTTAACTTACCTGACGGTTCCTTAATACGTCTTACAGTTGCACGTTATTATACTCCTTCTGGCAGATTAATACAAAAATCATATGAGAATGGCTTTTCGGAGTATTCTAAAGATATTATTCACAGATATAACAAAGGAGAATTAATTCATGCAGACAGTATTCATTTTCCGGATAGTTTAAAATTTCAAACTTTGAATTCTAAACGTAATGTTTATGGTGGTGGTGGTATTATGCCCGATTTCTTTATTCCGCTTGATACCAATCAATATTCTGATTATTACAGAAGTTTAATCAGAAAAGGAGTCATTAATAAATACGTGCTTACCTATATTGACAATAATCGTACAACCTTAAAAGAGAAATATCCTGATTTTGCAAAGTTTAAAACCGAATTTATTGTGGACGATGTTATGATTGATAGTCTTGTAAGTATGGCTACCAAAAATAGTATTGAGAAAAAGGATGACGAGATTGCAAAAAATAAAGATGATATGAAGCTTTTTGTAAAAGGGATGATTGCAAATAATTTGTGGAACTACAGTGAATACTGGGAAATTATTAACCCTTCACGTCCAGAATATATGAAAGCTATTGAAGTGCTTCATGATAAAAAATTGTATTCTAAGAAACTTTCAAAATCATAAACAAAACATAATCCGCCTCGGTGGAATAAATTCTTAATCCTAATTCAATAATGATCTTAGATTGGCTTATTAAGAATTGGGTTGAGGTTGCTGGAGCATTAACCGGATTAATTGCAATCTATTTTCAGATTAAAGAAAAAGTAATTTTCTGGCCAATTAGTTTGATTAATGTTATTCTTTATATTTTTGTTTATTTTAATGCACTGTTATATGCTGAAGTTAGTTTGCAACTTTATTATTTAGTAGTTAGTATTTATGGATGGTATTACTGGCAATCAGGTAAAATAAAGAACAAAGGAAGCGAACTTAAAATAACAGTGTGCAGTAAAAGTCTTATAATAAAGCTTTTTGTGATATTTGTTGCATTGTTCTTTGCTATGGCATATGTTTTAAAGAAATATACAAATACTGACGTGCCATATGTTGATGCATTTGTTACAGCTCTTAGTTTTATTGCAACTTGGTTACTTGCTAAAAAGAAAATAGAGAACTGGTTAGTGTGGATAGTAGTTGATGCTGCATGTGTTGGAGTGTATATTTACAAGGGATTATATCCAACAATAGTTTTATTTACCGTGTTAACCGTTCTGGCTTTTGTAGGTTATAATTCATGGAAAAAATCTATGCTATGCAAAAGCGAATAGTAGTAATAGGACCTGAGTCGACAGGGAAAACGACTATTTGCCAGAAACTGGCAGAACACTATAATACACAATGGTTGCCGGAATATGCACGTACGTATATTGAAAACTTAAATCGACCATATACTAATGATGATGTTTTGCACATTGCTAAAAAACAAATTGATTTAGAAGAAGAATTAGCGAAAAATAATGATGTGCTTTTTATTGATACCGATTTAATTATTACTAAAGTCTGGCTTCTGCATGTTTATAATTCTTGTCCCGATTGGATAAACGAAGCAATTAAAAATACTCCGCGCACTTTATACATATTATGTTATCCCGATTTGCCCTGGGAATTTGATCCGGTTCGCGAAAATCCTGAACTAAGAGAATACTTTTTTGATTGGTATAAAAAAGAAATAGAAGCTTTAAATATTCCTTACTTTATTGTAAAAGGCGAAGGTGAGGAGAGAGTGAAAAATTGTATTCAAGAGATAAATATGACGAGAATTGTTTAAAATTTATCCCTTTGCAAATAATTACTCATTTGATTTGTTTTATTTTTCTATCAATACTTTTTTCGAATTATTAACCCCGTTACCATTTACTTTCAAAAAATAAATACCAGATTTAACTGCTTTGTTATTTAACAATAAAGAGTATTCGTTACCCGAGAATGATTTTGAAATAACAGTTTGCCCGTAAATATTTATGAGTTTAATGTTATAGTTATTTCCAATGCATGATTGTGGAAGGATAATATTAATTAAATCTTTTGCAGGACTGGGATAAACAGAAATATTTTGATTATTTGTTACAGGCATTACATTGCTTGTGGAAAGCGTATATCTTCTGAAAAATTTCCATATTTCAATTGTATATGAAATATCGTTTGCAGGTGGGTAAAGCCATTGATGGTCGGCACCATTTGCTTTAAAAAGCTCTACAATTGAATTTTGTTGTCCGTTTGGGTAAACATAATGATCAACAGTAAAGCCATCGGCAACTAAATCTGGAAATGTTGTAGTTGTTGGTGTTGTATTGCAAAGGTTGTTATCAACCCAGAAATTTATAAGAGAATCGGTATTTATTCCATATGTATTTGCAGAGTAAGAAACAGTACCATCTGCTGTTCCATGAAAATGAGCTATTGGAATTGCACGACCGGGATTGCATTGTGTTAAGCCAATACCAATTGTTCCTGCAACAGATGCAAAAGCAGCAATTCTTGTGTTTGATTCGCATGCCATACGCTCAGTCATAAAACCACCCATCGAGAATCCACAAATATATATTCTGCTTTGGTCTATAGCATAGTTTGCAATAGCTGTATCAATTAGTGCATTTAAAAAAGCCATGTCATTAATTGTTGCATTTGGATAATAACCAGATGATCCTGCACCTGAATTCCAGGCTGCTCCTGCAAATGGATCGGTATAAGCCTGAGGAACAATTACTATAATATTTGCAGTGTCGGCAACATAGTTCATACCAATTGTACTAAAGTTTGTCATGTTATCGCCCAAACCATGTAAAGTTAAAACCAGAGAAGCCGGATTTGCAGCATTATAAATAGCAGGTTTGTATATTCTGTATTGTCTGAGCTTTGTTTGAAAAGTAAACGATTTATTTATCCACTGTGCTTTTGCTGTTACCGAAATAATAATTGAGAAAGCTAAAAATAGTAAAAGTTTTGTTTTCATAATTGTTGTATTTAATTATAAGTAAATATAACTCATCATTATTTAAAAACCGATTGTTATTGTTTAATTATTTTTTGACATTCTATTCCGTTATCCGTAATTATTTTAATAAAATAAATGCCATGCTCCATATCTGTTAAGTCAATTATGCCATTGTTTGCAATTTTCTTTTCAAGAATTAAAGCACCATTATAATTGTATAATTCAAAATCTGATGATTTGTTATTTTTTACAGAAATATAATTTGTGCATGGGTTGGGATAAATAAATGATGGTTTTATTAAATTATTTTCTTCAATTACACTTGGTGAGGTAACAACAAAAGTTTTATCTATTGCTGGTGCGTAATCACCAATGCCTATTCCTGATAGATTAATAGTATATGTTCCTGCAGGAAGCATTCCGATTGTGAATGCAGTATCATGAGGTACAATTACAGTAAGTCCACCCTGATCATTGCAATTAATGGTTAAGTTAACCTGAAAGTTATTAATATTAATGTCATGGTTAACGATGTATGATCCGGTACTGGCAAAATTCCCAAATAGTTTTACTTTAATAATATCGGCTGTAGTAGGATTTGTTGGAATAATCTGTATACCTCCAACGTAATAAAATGTCTGGCATGTGGCATTTATGCTTATTGCTAATAATGCTACTAAAAAAAGAAATGCTGGCTTTTTCATAGAATTATTATTTAAAGGATTTAATTATAAGACAAACAAGCCTGAAATAGGTTGCCTGGTCTTTTAGTTTTTTATATTTGAAATATAAGTCCTAACAATCCTAAATCCTACATAATTATTTTTAGAATTTCTGTCCAGAGAGAATCTATTATTTACATCAGCATTGTCTTTCCAAGATCCACCTAATACTACATTTGAATTGTTAAGTTCATTGTCTGAATTAGTGCTCGTCCATTCTGAGACATTATCAGAAAAATGATATAAACTGTTTTTACTTCTTTCTCCGGAATTAACTTTTTGCAAATTATTGTTGTTTGTTTTTTCTTTTAACATTGGCATTGAAGCCGCATAATACCATTCTTCTTCGACCGGAACACGATAGTCATTCATATAAGGGGTTTTGCCATCTTTCTTTAATTTTTCAATTTCAATTTGGGTTTTCCACATACAATAAAATTTTGCTCCGTTATATGATACACCAACAATTGGATAGTCGTCAAATTCTTTATTGCTAAAATAATTTTTGTATCTAGTATTCTCATTTTTAAAAATTGTTGTATCAATTAAATTTTTAGAAGCGTCAGAATATGATATGCATGAGTGCGATTTGTTATTTGTTGATTGATTATTATTAGAATTATAATTAATCCAGCACAGACTATCATTAGGTGTGAGACTTAATGCTGATATAAATTCTCTGAATTCTTTATTCGTAATTTCATTACTCATCCAGAATGGTGCTACTGAAGCTTTATAAATTACAGTGTCATTTTTAATAATTACTGTTCTGCTATATGTTCCCTGACCAATAAACGACATCCCCTTAGGTTGTGCTTCGTACCATGTTTCTCTCTTGTTCTGATTATTGTTATCTGTTTGAGAAAAAAGACTATTACTTATAATTAATGATAATATAATAATTGTAGTTGTTTTCATAGTCTATATTTTTTTATAATGTATAAATATACAAATTCTCAGCTTAGTTTGTAACCTAGCAGATTTTTATTTACAAATATAAATCACAAAACCCGGCTTTTGACCGGGTTTTGATATGATAAACAGAAATCTATTCTTCTTCTTTTTCCTGTGCTTCGTATTCCTTAAGCAATTTGTCCTGTAATTCGCCAGGAACCTGAGCGTATTCAGCATATTTCATTGTATAAATAGCACGTCCGCTTGTAATAGAACTTAAAGCAGTGGAGTATTTGTTCATTTCAGCCAAAGGAACTTTAGCTTTAATAACTTCAAAACCTTTTTCGCTGCTCATTCCCTGTACAATTGCACGACGGGTTTGAAGGTCACTCATAACATCACCCATTTTTTCGCTTGGTACCCATACTTCAACATCGTACACAGGTTCCATAATTCTTGGACCGGCATTTTTAAATGCTTCTCTGAATGCGTTTCTACCAGCTAGGCGGAAAGAGATTTCGTTTGAATCAACAGGGTGCATCTTACCGTCGTAAACAGCTACGCGGATATCACGGGCATAAGAACCTGTAAGTGGACCTTCTTCCATTTTCTCCATAATACCTTTTAAAATTGCAGGTAAGAAACGAGCTTCGATTGAACCTCCAACAATACAGTTTAAATAAACTAATTTACCACCCCAAGCAAGATCGTGCTCTTCTTTTCCTCTCACTGAAATGTTGATTTCTTTTGCGCCGAATTTGTATTTAGTTGGGTTAGCCATTCCATCAGTGTATGGTTCAATAACAATATGTACTTCGCCAAATTGTCCTGCACCACCTGATTGTTTTTTATGTCTGTAGTCTGCCTGAGCAGGTTTAGTAATAGTTTCGCGGTATGGAATTTTTGGAGCTAAAAATTCTGTAGGTATTTTATAAATATTATCTAAATGCCATTTCATGATATTTAAATGATATTCGCCCTGACCGGAAATAATAATTTGTTTTAACTCTTTTGAATATTCAATCTGAATACTTGGATCTTCAACATGCATTCTGTTTAATGCTTCACCTAATTTTTCATCATCGTTTTCACTTACTGCCTTAATAGCGGTGCGGAAACGAGGCTCAGGAAAAGGAATAGGTTCAAATGTAAAATCGTTGTTTGAAGCAGACATAGTCTGGTTAAACTTTGTATTTTTTAATTTTACAGTAGCACCTAAATCTCCGGCAACAATCTTTTCAATTTTATTTCTTGTTTTTCCGGCAACTGTTAAAAGCTGTGCCATTCTTTCTTTACTAAGTGAATTGTTATTTACCAAATCGGTACCTTCAGTTAATTCACCTGATATTACTTTAAAGTAGTTTATTTCACCAATGTGTTGCTCAATAGAAGTTTTGAAAACAAAAACAGAAATTGGTCCTTTTGAATCAATTTTTACTTCTTTTCCATCGGTTGTTTTTGGAGCAGGAACATCAATAGGAGATGGTCCGCTTGTTCCGATAAATTCCATTAATCTTCCAACACCCATATTCTTTTTTGCAGATGTGCAGAAAACAGGATATAATGAACGGTTCATTATGCCAAGTTTAATACCACGAGCAACTTCAGCTTCGTCTAATGTGCCAGTTTCGAAGAATTTTTCCATTAATGCTTCTTCGTTTTCAGCAGCAGTTTCAATAAGTTTATTGCGTAATTCTTCTGCCTGAGCCATATGTTCTGCTGGTATGTCTACTAATTCAGCTTTACCACCGTCAGCACCATATTTAAGCATTTTCATTTTCAATACATCGATAATTGAATTAAATCCACTACCGGTGTTTACTGGAAATTGAACCAATGCTGCTTTATTTCCGAAAAATGATTTTATAGCTTCAGATGTTGCTTCAATATTTGCTTTATCATGGTCAACCTGATTAATTACAATAATTAATGGTTTTTCCATTTTCTCAACATAACGCATTTGAATCTGAGTGCCAACCTCAATTCCGTTTTGTGCATTAACTAACAATACAGCTGTATCGGCAACTTTAAATGATGAGAATATAGCGTTGTTAAAATCGTCAAAACCAGGTGTGTCTAAAATGTTTATCTTTTTATCAAGATATTCTGTCTGAAGTAAAGCTGAATAAATAGAGCAACCATTGTGATGTTCAATATCATAAAAGTCTGAAACAGTACTTTTATTACCTATATCGCCACGACGGCTAATCGTTCCACCTTCAAATAGCATAGCCTCTCCAAGTGTGGTTTTCCCTGAGGATGAATTACCAACAAATACAATATTTCTGATTTGCTCGGTTTGATAAACTTTCATTTTCTTCTTATTAAATTAATTGTTTTACGCGCATTCTTTTTCAAAAAGGTTACAAACCTAATTGAATTTTGGAAAAAATACAATAATCACCTAAAATTAATTTTATATATGCATTAATAAATATTTTGCAATAATCAATCTATATAACCACAATAAAATTAGTTTATTAACTTACTTTTATTTCATCTTAATCTATAACTAATAAGGTATTTAAAGCGTGCATTTTATGTTATTAAAATGTATTTATTGAAATTGTTTACACATTTGTAGATATTTTTTCTGTTCACATCGTTGTTTTAAAAAAATATTGTTTTACCTTTGCAAACCATTTTGGAAAACTTTATTTAATTAAAAGTGAGTATTTATGCCGACTGTAGAGCAATTGGTTAGAAAAGGACGAAAGAAAATCGTTGAAAAAAGTAAGTCAAGAGCACTTGATTCATGCCCGCAACGTCGTGGCGTTTGCACCCGTGTATACACAACAACCCCTAAAAAGCCTAACTCTGCTATGCGCAAAGTGGCTAAAGTACGTATTACAAACGGACAGGAAGTTATTGCTTATATTCCAGGTGAAGGTCATAACTTGCAAGAGCACTCAATAGTACTTATTCGTGGTGGTCGTGTAAAGGATTTACCGGGAGTACGTTATCATATTATTCGTGGAGCTTTAGATACAGCCGGAGTTGAAGGCCGTAAACAAAGAAGATCAAAATACGGAACAAAAAGACCAAAAGTTAAAAAATAATTATAAGACAAAATGAGAAAGTCGAGACCAAAAAAACGCATCATTCTGCCCGATCCTAAATTTAATGATGTACTGGTTACCAGGTTTGTAAATGACCTTATGTACGAAGGCAAAAAAAGCGTAGCGTTAAAATCATTTTATGATGCTATGGATGTGGTTGCTAAAAAAACTAAGGAATCTGGATTAGAACCTTTGGAATATTGGAAGAGAGCATTAGAAAATATTACTCCTAACGTTGAAGTAAAAAGCCGTAGAGTTGGTGGTGCTACATTTCAGGTACCAACCGAAATTCGTCAGGATCGTAAAGTTGCAATAAGCATTAAGAACTTAATCGAGTTCGCACGCAAACGCAGCGGAAGATCAATGAGCGAAAAACTCGCAGCAGAAATTGTTGCAGCTTATAATTCAGAAGGTGGAGCATTTAAAAGAAAAGAAGATACACATAGAATGGCAGACGCAAACAAAGCGTTCTCACATTTTCGCTTTTAAAAAAGTTCTTTGACGGTAGTGGATTAATGGCAAAAGATTTAAAATATACCAGAAACATTGGCATCATGGCTCACATTGATGCAGGTAAGACCACTACCACCGAGCGTATATTATATTATACAGGTATTAACCACAGAATGGGGGAAGTACATGAAGGTTCAGCTACTATGGACTGGATGGTACAAGAGCAGGAGAGAGGTATTACTATTACTTCTGCAGCTACAACAACCTTTTGGAAATACCTTGATGAAGATTACAAAATAAACATTATTGATACTCCCGGACACGTTGACTTTACCGTTGAGGTAGAAAGGTCACTTCGTGTTCTTGATGGCGCAGTAGCAGTTTTTTGTGCAGTTGGTGGTGTTGAACCACAATCCGAAACTGTTTGGCGTCAGGCTACAAAATATCATGTTCCCCGTATCGCATTTGTAAATAAAATGGATAGACCGGGAGCTGATTTTTATAATGTAATAACACAAATTCAGAAAAAACTTAAAGCAAATCCGATTCCGGTTCAAATTCCAATTGGAAACGAAGAAAGTTTTAAAGGTGTTATTGACCTTATTAATAATAAAGCTATCGTTTGGAATAACGAATCATTAGGTTCTACTTACGAAACTCTTCCTGTTCCTGAGGAAATGAATGAAATTGTTGAGGAATGGAGAGAATTTATGTTAGAAAAATTAGCAGAACACGATGATGTTATTTTAGAAAAATTTTTAAACGATAAAACTTTAATTACATCCGAAGAAATTTATAATGCAATTCGTAAGGCTACAATTAAAATGAAAATTGTACCGATGTTTTGCGGAGCTGCATTTAAAAATAAAGGAATTCAGTGCTTACTTGATGGCATCATTGCTTATTTACCAAGTCCGATTGATATTGGCAGCGTAAAAGGTGTTGATCCAAAATCTGAAAAAGCAATTGAAAGAAAACCTGAAAATGATGAACCATTTTCAGCATTGGCATTTAAAATAGCTACCGACTCTTATGTTGGTAGATTAACATATTTAAGAGTTTATTCCGGAGTTTTAAAAGCCGGAGCAATGATTTATAATGTTCGTACCGGAAAAAAAGAAAGACTTACAAGGCTTTTTCAGATGCATGCGAACAAACAATTACCAAAAGACGAAATTGAAGCAGGCGATATTTGTGCAGCAGTTGGATTAAAAGATGTAAAAACTGGAGATACTCTTTGTGACGAACATAAAGCAATAGTACTTGAAACTATGGTTTTTCCTGAACCTGTAATAGGCGTAGCAGTTGAGCCAGTAAGTCAGGCAGATATTGATAAATTAGTGCTTTCACTTCAGAAACTTTCCGACGAAGATCCAACTTTCACAGTAAAAATTGATGAGAATACCGGTCAAACTACAATTAACGGTATGGGTGAACTTCATTTGGAAATTTTGATTGACAGATTAAAAAGAGAACATAACGTTCAGATTAACCAGGGTGTTCCAATGGTTGCATATAAAGAAACATTGACAACTGAAACTGAACATCACGAAATATTTAAGAAACAAACAGGCGGAAAAGGAAAATTTGCAGAAATTACTGTAAAAGTTGGTCCTGCCGATAAAGGTGTTTCTGGATTACAATTTATTAATGAACTTAAAGGAAATAATCTTCCTAAAGAATATATTTTAGCAGTAGAAAAAGGATTTAAAATGGCCATGAATAATGGTCCGCTTGCAGGATATACATTGGATAATTTAAAAGTTGTGTTAACTGATGCAGCTTTTCATCCGGTAGATTCAGATGCAGTATCTTTTGAAATTGCAGCAAATTTATCATATCGTAATGCTTGTATGAGTGCAAATCCAACACTCCTAGAGCCCATTATGAATGTTGAAATAGTTACGCCAGAAGAATATATGGGCGATGTAATGAGCGATTTAAATCGTCGTCGTGGCCAGATTCTAGGAATGGATAACAGATTAGGAGCAAGAGTTGTAAAAGCTCAGGTTCCACTTGCAGAAGTTTTTGGATATGTTACAATTTTACGTACCATTACTTCTGGCAGAGCATCTTCTTCAATGGAGTTTTTTCAATATCAGAAAATGCCTTTTGAATTAGCTGCTGAAATTATTAAACGAGTTACAGGAAAGCAAATTTTCATTAATCAATAATATGAGCCAAAGAATTAGAATAAAATTAAAATCTTATGATCACAACTTGGTTGACAAGTCAGCTGAGAAAATCGTAAAGACTGTTAAATCAACTGGCGCAGTTGTAAACGGACCAATACCTTTACCAACACACAAAAGAGTATTTACTGTTTTAAAATCGCCTTTTGTAAACAAAAAATCTAGAGAGCAATTTCAGATGAGTTCACACAAAAGATTATTGGATATTTATAGTTCTACATCCAAAACTATTGATGCTCTTATGAAACTAGAACTTCCTAGTGGTGTTGAAGTAGAAATTAAAGTGTAATTTTTTAAATAATAATTAAACAATGGCCGGACTAATAGGTAAAAAAATCGGAATGACTTCGATTTTCAGCGCCGAGGGAAAAAATATTCCATGCACTGTTTTACAAGTTGGTCCCTGTGTAGTTACACAGGTGAAAACCGTAGAAAAAGACGGTTACGATGCTATTCAGTTAGCATTTGACGAAAGAAAAGAAAAGAATACCCCAAAACCTTTGGTGGGGCATTTCAAAAAAACCGGAACAACTCCTAAAAGAATTGTTCGCGAATTCAAAAATTTCACTTTTGACGTTAAAGCAGGTGATGTTATTACAGCTGAAATGTACAAAGAAGATAATTTTGTTGACGTAACCGGAACTTCAAAAGGAAAAGGATTTCAGGGCGTAATTAAACGTCATGGTTTTGGTGGTGTTGGCGGAACAACTCACGGACAACATAACAGATTAAGAGCTCCTGGATCACTTGGTGCAAGTTCATTCCCTTCACGCGTATTTAAAGGAATGCGTATGGCTGGACAAACTGGATCTGTAAAAGTGAAACAAATGAATCTTGAAATTGTAAAGCTTATTGCTGAACAAAATATTTTAGTTGTTAAAGGCTCGGTTCCCGGGTCAAATGGATCATATATAATTGTTGAGAAGTAATGGAACTATCAGTATTAAATATAACCGGAAAAGATTCTGGCCGTAAGGTAGCCCTTAATGATGCCATTTTCGGAATCGAACCTAACGATCATGCTATTTATTTAGATGTGAAACAATTTATGGCAAATAATCGCCAGGGTACTCACAAATCTAAACAACGCGCTGAAATTCGTGGTAGCTCGAAAAAAATTAAAAAACAAAAAGGTACTGGCGGTGCACGTGCTGGTAATATTAAATCACCTACTATTGTTGGTGGTGGACGTGCTTTTGGACCAATGCCTCGCGATTACAGTATAAAGCTTAATAAAAAAGTTAAGCAACTAGCTCGAAAATCTGCGTTGTCAACCAAAGCAAAAAATAATAATATTATTATTTTGGAAGATTTTGATTTTGAGACACCTAAAACAAAGAGTATCGTTGATTTAAGAAAAAACTTAAAAATAGATGATAAAAAATCTTTAATAGTGGTAGCAGATCAAAAGAAAAACGTATATTTGTCATCTCGAAATTTAAAAGACTCTAAGGTCATAAGTATTTCAGAATTAACTACATACGAAATTGTTAAAGCTTCGGCTTTAGTTCTTGTAGAGAGTTCACTTGCGGTTTTAGAGAATAATATGCTTAAATAATTAAAGAGTAATGGATATCATTATCAGGCCAATAGTAACAGAAAAGATGAATCGTCAGGGCGATTCACTTGGCAAGTACGGATTTATGGTTTCAACCGTTGCAAATAAACTTCAGGTTAAAAATGCAATCGAAAAACTATATAGCGTTAACGTTGCTTCTATTAATACTATAAAGTATAGTGGCAAAAATAAAACCCGAAATACACGTTCCGGTCTTTTACGCGGAAAGTCGAGTGCTTTTAAGAAAGCAATCGTTACATTGGCTAAAGGAGAAAAAATTGATTTTTACAGCAACATTTAATATACAATGGCCGTTAAAAAATTTAAACCTGTTACCCCGGGTCAGAGAAGAAAAGTAATAAGCTCATTCGAGGAAATTACATTTAGTTCCCCCGAAAAATCATTATTGTCACCAGTAAGAAATTCTGGCGGAAGAAATAATTCCGGTAAAATGACGATGCGTTATATTGGTGGTGGACATAAAAAGAAATTCCGTACTATCGATTTCTTAAGAGATAAAGACGGAATTCCTGCTACAGTAAAATCTGTAGAATACGATCCAAATCGCAGTGCTCGTATAGCATTAGTTTATTATGCTGATGGCGAAAAAAGATATATTATTGCTCCAAACGGAATTAAAGTTGGTCAAACAATTTTATCAGGAAAAGATGCAGCTCCAGAAATTGGAAATACACTTTTCTTATCAGATATTCCTTTAGGTACAAGTATTCATAATATCGAACTTTATCCTAGTCAGGGTGCTGCTATCGCTAGAAGCGCTGGTTGCTATGCAACTTTAACTTCACGTGAAGGTCGTCATGCAATTATTAAAATGCCTTCAGGTGAAACAAGAAAAATTCTTGTTACTTGTAAAGCTACTGTTGGTATGACATCTAATCCTGACCATTTCCTAGAAGTATCTGGAAAAGCAGGTCGCTCACGTTGGTTAGGTCGCAGACCAAGAAATCGTGGTGTTGCAATGAACCCAGTTGACCACCCAATGGGTGGAGGTGAAGGTAAGGCTTCTGGAGGTCATCCTCGTTCACGTAAAGGTATTCCAGCTAAAGGTTATAAAACCCGTAAGCCAAAGAATGCTTCAAATAAATTGATCATAGAACGTAGAAAAAAATAATTATTAAGTAAATCGTTATGAGCCGATCCATAAAAAAGGGACCATATATTCACTTCAAACTCGAGAGTAAGGTGACAAAAATGATTGCTTCTGGCAAACGTCAGCCAATTAAAACTTGGTCAAGAGCATCTGTAATTTCACCAGAATTTGTTGGAATGACAATCGCAGTACATAATGGAAATAAATTTATTCCGGTATATGTAACTGAGAATATGGTTGGACATAAATTAGGAGAATTTTCACCTACCCGTACATACAGGGGTCATGCAGGTAAAAAATAATTAATAAAGAAAAAGAATAAAATAATATGGGTGCCAGAAAAAGACTTAGTGCCGATAAGTTAAAAGAAGAAAAAAAGCAAATAGCATTTGCTTACCTTCACAATTGCCCAACCTCACCTCGTAAAATGCGTTTGGTTGCTGACATGGTTAGAGGTGTAGAAGTAAAGAAAGCTTTAGATATGCTAAAATTTTCTGCAAAACAGCCTTCAGATACACTTGAAAAACTTTTACTTTCTGCAATAGCAAATTGGACAAATAAAAATCAGGGTGTTCGTATCGAAGACAGCAATTTATTTGTTAAAGAAGTATTTGTTGATTCAGCTGTTGCATTAAAAAGACTTCGTCCTGCGCCACAAGGCAGAGCAAACAGAATTCGTAAAAGATCGAATCATGTTACTTTAATTTTAGGAACAAATATTAACGAAACTCAAAATCAAGAAGCTTAATGGGAAATAAAGTTAATCCAATCAGCAATAGATTAGGAATCATCAACGGATGGGATTCAAATTGGTTTGGTGGACGCAATTTTGGCGATAAGCTTGTTGAAGATAACAGAATCAGAAAGTATTTGAACGCACGTCTTGCAAAAGCTAGTGTTTCAAAAATTATTATAGAGCGTACTTTAAAGCTTATAACTATAACTGTTAACACTGCTCGTCCAGGTATTATTATCGGAAAAGGTGGTCAGGAAGTTGATAAGCTAAAAGAAGAATTAAAGAAAATTACCAGCAAAGAGGTTCAGATTAATATCTTTGAAATTAAGAGACCAGAACTTGATGCTATGTTAGTAGCAAGTAATGTTGCTCGTCAGATTGAAGGAAAAATTGCACATCGCCGTGCTGTAAAAATGGCAATAGCATCTGCAATGAGAATGGGAGCTGAAGGAATTAAAGTTGGAATCGCTGGTAGAATTAACGGAGCTGAAATGGCTCGTAGTGAAACTTATAAAGAAGGAAGAATACCTTTACATACATTCCGTGCTGACATTGATTATGCATTAGGTGAAGCATTAACAAAAGTTGGTAAAATCGGAGTTAAAGTTTGGATATGTAAAGGTGAAGTTTACGGTAAACGTGATCTTAGTCCAAATATCGAAGCTAAAACTTCAAAAGCAAAACCAAAAGGATTTGCAAAAAGAAGAAGAAACTAATAAATAATATTTTTAAGAAATGTTACAGCCGAAAAAAACCAAATTCAGAAGGCAGCAAAAAGGCCGCATGAAAGGAAATGCACAGCGTGGAAACCAGCTAGCATTTGGCTCTTTTGGTATTAAAACCTTAGAGAAAGAATGGATCACCAGCCGTCAGATCGAAGCTGCACGTCAGGCCGTTACACGTTATATGAAACGTGAAGGTCAAATTTGGATCAGAATATTTCCCGATAAACCTATAACTAAAAAACCTGCCGAAGTACGTATGGGTAAAGGAAAAGGAGCACCAGAAGGTTTTGTTGCACCTATTACTCCTGGCAGAATAATTATTGAAGTTGAAGGCGTTTCATTAGAAATTGCTCGTGAAGCATGTCGCCTTGCAGCTCAAAAATTACCAGTAGCTACTAAGTTTATTGTAAGAAGAGATTTTGTCGAAAACACTATTTAAAGCACCCATGAAAACTGCTGAAATAAAAGATTTATCCACTAAGGAACTTAAAGAGCGTATCGAAGACGAAAAAAGTATGCTCGTTAAAATGAAATTGAATCATCATATTTCACCATTGGATAATCCATTAAAAATAAAAAGAACCAGGAGATTAATAGCTACTATGGTTACCGAACTCCGTTCAAGAGAAATTAAAGAACAAAATAAATAGCATCCAACTAAATGGAAACGAGAAATTTTAGAAAAGAACGCGTTGGGGTTGTTGTAAGCAGCAAGATGGAAAAATCTATCGTGGTTGCCGAAAAAAGAAAAGTAAAACACCCTAAGTACGGAAAGTTTATTAATAAAACTTCCAAATACTACGTTCACGACGAGAAAAACGAAAGTAACGTTGGCGATAAAGTACGTATTATGGAAACACGCCCTCTAAGCAAAAATAAATGTTGGAGATTAGTGGAAATAATTGAAAGAGCTAAATAACCATGATACAGCAAGAATCAAGATTAACCGTAGCCGATAACAGCGGAGCAAAGGAAGTACTTTGTATTCGCGTACTAGGCGGTACAGGAAGAAGATACGCTTCTGTAGGAGACAAAATAATTGTTTCTATTAAAACTGCTATTCCTTCATCTGATGCTAAAAAAGGAACAGTTTCTAAAGCAGTTATAGTAAGAACAAGTAAGGAAATTAGAAGAACTGATGGATCTTATATTCGTTTTGACGATAACGCAGTAGTTCTTTTAACCGAATCAGATGAACTTAGAGGTACTCGTATCTTTGGTCCGGTTGCAAGAGAATTACGCGAAAAACAATATATGAAAATTGTTTCACTGGCTCCTGAAGTGTTATAATTTGTAAATAATAAGTTATGCCAAAGAAATTTAATATTAAAAAAGGGGATACGGTAATAGTTCTTACCGGTGATTCTAAAGGACAGCAGGGCCGCGTATTAAGTGTAAATAAAGAAAAAGATACCGCAATCGTTGAAGGCGTAAATCTTATTTCTAAACACACAAAACCAAATGCTAAAAGTCCACAGGGTGGAATTCTTAAAAAAGAAGCATCTATTCATATTTCAAACTTAATGTTAGTGGATCCTTCATCAGGTAAACCAACAAGAGTAGGACGCAAATTGAATGATAAAAACAAACTTGTGCGTTTTGCCAAAAAATCAGGAGAGGAGATTAAATAATGGAATATAATACATCCCTTAAGAAAAAATATACTGCAGAAGTAATACCAGCTCTTAAAAAAGAGTTTAGTTACAAAAATGTAATGCAGGTACCAAAATTGCAGAAAATAGTAATTAATCAAGGTTTGGGTGATGCTATTGCTGACAAAAAATTAGTTGATGCTTCTGTTACTGAAATAACAAATATTTCTGGACAAAAGCCTATTACTACAATGTCTAAGAAAGATATTTCTAACTTTAAGTTAAGAAAAGGAATGCCTATAGGTATAAAGGTAACTTTACGCCGCGAAAAAATGTATGAATTCCTTGAAAGACTTATTTATATTTCTTTACCTCGTATTCGTGACTTCAGAGGAGTAGAATTTAAATTCGATGGTAGAGGTAATTATACATTAGGAATTACTGAACAAATTATTTTCCCTGAAATTGATATCGATAAAATATCAAAAATGAAAGGAATGGAAATAACATTCGTTACATCTGCAAAAACAGATGAAGAAGCATATGCATTATTAAGAGAATTTGGAATGCCTTTTAAAAACAATAAAAAGAATTAATTATGGCTAAGGAATCAATGAAAGCCCGCGAAAGAAAGCGGAAAGCAATGTACGATAAATTTGAACCAAAAAGAGCCAAATTAAAAGCTGAAGGAGATTATGTAGGTTTGCAAAAACTTCCAAAAAATTCTTCAAAAACAAGATTACATAATCGTTGTAGTCTAACCGGACGTCCAAAAGGATATATCCGTATTTTTGGAATTAGCCGTATTACTTTCCGTGAAATGGCATCTAATGGTTTAATTCCTGGCGTTAAAAAAGCAAGTTGGTAATAATTCAAAAGAAATAATAAAATGACTGATCCAATAGCAGATTATCTTACCCGAGTTAGAAATGCCGTAATGGCACAACATAGGATAGTTGAAATTCCAGCTTCCAATATTAAAAAAGAAATAACAAAAGTGTTATTTGAGAAAGGCTATATCCTTAATTATAAATTTGAAGATGATGCTTATCAAGGTATAATTAAGATAGCTCTTAAATATGATCCAGAAACCCGTAAACCGGCTATTAAAAACATTCAACGAGTTAGTCGTCCAGGACATCGTAAATACGTAGGAGTAAAAGATCTTCCACGTGTATTGAATGGATTAGGTATTGCTGTTATGTCGACCCCACAGGGTATTATTACCGACAAAGAAGCAAAAGCTAGAAAACTGGGCGGAGAAGTTTTATGTTACATCTACTAAACAGATAAGATAATGTCACGAGTTGGAAAATTACCCATAAACATACCTTCAGGAGTTAAAATTAATTTTAACGACGGAATCGTAGTTGTAAAAGGTCCCCTTGGAGAACTAAAACAAGTTATTGATAGTGAATTTAAATTAAACATTACCGATACTACTTTAGTTGTTGAAAGACCATCAGAACAAAAACAACACAAAGCTCTTCATGGATTATACAGAGCTCTTATTAATAACATGGTTGTTGGAGTATCTACAGGATTTACATTAAAACAAGAAGTTGTTGGAGTAGGTTACAAAGCTGAATCTGCAGGACAATTGCTTAATATGACTCTTGGTTATTCCCACGAAATTGTTTTTGAATTGCCTAAAGAAGTATCAGTTGTTGCTGTTACAGAACGTAGAGCAAATCCAATAATTACATTAACAAGTATTGACAAGCAATTGCTTGGCCAGGTTGCTGCAAAAATTCGTTCATTACGTAAACCAGAACCATACAAAGGTAAAGGTATTAAGTTTATTGGCGAAAAATTACGCAAGAAAGCTGGTAAATCAGCAAGTGCTAAATAATTGAATAAAAAGAACTATGGCACAAACTAAATTAGGCAGGAGATTAAAAATAAAGTTACGTGTACGTAAAAAAGTAAACGGAACTAGTGAAACTCCAAGATTATCAGTTTTTAGAAGCAATAAGCAGATTTCAGTTCAGGTAATTGACGACCTTAACAAGAAAACTCTTGTTTCTGCTTCATCACTTGTAAAAGAACTAAGTGATAAAAAAGGTAATAAAACTGAGATGGCTGTAATGGTAGGTAAGCTTATTGCTGAACGCGCTATTGAAGCCGGAATTACAAAAGTAGTTTTTGATCGTAACGGCTACCTGTTTCATGGCAGAGTAAAAGCATTGGCCGATGCAGCTAGAGAAGGTGGACTTAAATTTTAAAAAATATGTCATCAAGCATTAGAAAAGTAAAAACAACCGACCTCGAATTAAAAGATCGTCTGGTTTCAATTAATAGAGTTACTAAAGTAACAAAAGGCGGACGTCATTTTAGTTTTGCAGCAATAGTTGTTGTTGGAAATGAAAATGGAATAGTAGGTTATGGCTTAGGTAAAGCTAATGAAGTAACAACTGCTATTGCAAAAGGCGTTGAAGATGCAAAGAAAAACCTTATAAAAGTGCCAGTATTTAAAGGAACAGTTCCTCACGAACAAGTTTCTAAATTTGGTGGTGCTCAGGTATTTTTAAAACCTGCATCTGGTGGTACCGGAGTTAAAGCTGGTGGTGCTATGCGTGCTGTTTTAGAAAGCGTAGGTATTAAAGATGTACTTGCAAAATCTAAAGGAAGTTCAAATCCTCATAATCTAGTAAAAGCAACTATGGTAGCTTTACTCGAAATGCGTGATGCATATACTATCTCTAATCAAAGAGGTATTCCTATGGAAAAAGTATTTAACGGCTAGAATTAAAGAAAAATGGCAAAAATAACAGTTATTCAAACCGGTAGCAGAAGTGGCTGCACTCAAAGACAAAGAAAAACTCTTGATGCTTTGGGATTAAAGAAAATGAACCAGAAAGTTGAACACGAAGCTACTCCTCAAATTATGGGAATGATTAGAAAAGTTCATCATTTGGTTAAATCAGAACAATTGTAAAAAATATATAATAGATTAAATGTTATGGATTTAAGTAATCTAAAACCTGCAGAAGGATCTGTAAAGAACGAAAAAAAGAGATTGGGACGTGGACAAGGATCCGGAAAAGGCGGCACATCCACACGTGGTCACAAAGGAGCAAAATCTCGTTCTGGTTATAGCCGTAAACGTGGTTTTGAAGGAGGTCAGATGCCTATTCAAAGAACATCACCTAAATTCGGATTCAAAAATATAAACAGAGTTGAATATAAAGGAGTAAACTTAAAAGATATTCAGCGTCTTGTTGAAGATCATAATCTGGTTTCAATTGATCCAGAAACTCTTTATGAATTTGGTATGATTCCTAAAAACTGTCTGGTAAAAATACTGGGAGTTGGAACTATTACTAAAAAAGTAGAAGTAAAAGCTCATGCATTTAGTGCAACTGCTCAAAAAGCTATAGAAGCTGTAGAAGGTACTGTTACTAAACTATAAGAATTTTTGGTGAATGAAAAGATTTATCGAGACAATAAAGAACATTTATAAGATAGAGGAACTTCGAACAAGAATCCTTTATACTTTAGGAATTTTACTTGTTTACAGACTGGGTTCATATGTATCTTTACCAGGTATTGATCCATCTAAACTTGAAAATCTAAGTAAACAGACTTCTGAAGGTATTCTTGGTTTACTCGATATGTTTTCTGGTGGTGCTTTCTCAAATGCATCTATTTTTGCTTTGGGAATTATGCCATATATCTCCGCTTCTATTG
This sequence comes from Bacteroidia bacterium, assembly GCA_016218155.1. NCBI lineage: Bacteria > Pseudomonadati > Bacteroidota > Bacteroidia > Bacteroidia bacterium. The sequence continues at coordinate 71,074 of JACREQ010000105.1, read as the reverse complement.
TTGTTCAGTTAATGGGTATAGCAATCCCTTATTTTCAAAGATTACAACGCGAAGGTGAAAGTGGAAGAAAGAAGATTAATCAAATTACAAGGTATTTAACTGTTATCATTCTTTTCTTACAGGGTCCAAGTTATTTGTCAAACTTACATGCTCAATTACCAGCAGATGCTTTTGTAATAACTGGAACTTTCTTTACTATTAGTTCTATGTTGATTTTAGCTGCAGGAACTATATTCGTAATGTGGTTAGGAGAAAAAATTACTGATAAAGGTATTGGTAACGGTATCTCATTAATAATTATGATTGGTATTATTGCCCGACTTCCTTTTGCGTTTGGTGCTGAATTTGCTTCACGTATAGAAGGTGGTGGAGGTCTTGTAATATTACTTGTAGAAATTGTATTATTATTATTAGTAATAGCCGGAAGTATACTTCTTGTTCAAGGTACTCGCAGAATTCCTGTACAATATGCTAAACGTATTGTTGGAAATAAACAATATGGTGGGGTTCGTCAATATATTCCTTTGAAAGTTAATGCAGCAGGTGTTATGCCAATTATTTTCGCTCAGGCATTAATGTTTATTCCTACAATTATTGTCGGATTTACTGATTCAGGATCTGGTTTTGCAGCTGCTTTCTCAAGATATACTAGTTTCTGGTATAATCTTGTTTTTGGAATGCTAATAATTGTATTTACCTATTTTTATACAGCCATTATTATGAATCCTGTTCAAATGGCTGATGATATGAAGAAAAACGGAGGATTCATTCCTGGTGTAAAACCCGGAAAGAAAACATCTGAATTTATTGATTCGATAATGTCAAGAATTACACTTCCTGGCTCTATATTCCTAGCATTTATAGCTATTATGCCTGCATTTGCCGGATTATTAGGAGTTAACAATCAATTTGCACAGTTCTTTGGAGGAACATCCTTATTGATTTTAGTAGGTGTAGTATTAGATACTTTACAACAAATTGAAAGTCACTTGTTAATGCGTCATTATGATGGTTTGATGAAATCAGGCCGAATAAAGGGTCGTTCTCAAGGAGCTGGCGCTTCAATGTAGTTGTAAAAAACGTTCTTTGATGGTCTTTTATAAAACTGATGAAGAGATTGAGCTTATTAAGCTAAGTTGTCAGCTGCTTTCAAAAACTCTTGGATACATTAAACCTTTTATTGTACCAGGAACAAAAACGATAGCAATTGATAAAAAAGCTGAAGAGTTTATTCTCGACAATGGAGCAAAACCTTCTTTTAAAGGTTACAGAGGTTTTCCATATACACTTTGCATATCGGTAAACGATCAGATTGTACACGGATTTCCTTCTGAATACGAAATTAAAGATGGGGATATTGTTTCTGTTGATTGTGGTGTTTATATGAATGGTTTTCATGGCGATTCTGCTTATACATTTGAAGCAGGTGAAGTGAGTTCCGAAAATAAAGCACTACTTAAAGTTACAAAGGAATCTCTTTATAAAGGGATTGCAATGGCTTCAGAAGGAAACAGAATAGGCGACATTAGTAATGCTATACAGACTCATGCCGAAAATCATGGTTACTCTTTAGTTAGAGAATTAATCGGACATGGAATAGGAAAGCAACTTCATGAAGAACCAGAAGTTCCGAATTTCGGAAAAAAAGGCAGAGGCATGATGATTCGTCAGGGATTAGTTATTGCAATTGAACCTATGGTAAACATGGGAAAAAAAGAAATCAAGCAATGGCGAGATGGTTGGACAATCTCTACAAGAGACGGAAAACCTTCAGCACACTTTGAACATACTATTGCAGTAGTTAATGGAAAGGCCGAAATATTAACCACTTTCGATTATATCGAAGGTAAAAAGTAAAAAAATAAAATAAATATATGGCTAAACAGCCCTCTATTGAGCAAGATGGTACTATTATAGAAGCTTTGTCAAATGCAATGTTTCGCGTTCAGTTGCAAAACGGACATATTATTACCGCTCATATTTCAGGAAAAATGAGAATGCACTACATTAAAATTCTTCCTGGAGATAAAGTTAGAGTAGAAATGTCGCCATATGATTTATCAAAAGGTAGAATAAGTTTCCGTTATAAATAATTGAAATACTGAGTAAAATGAAAGTTCGTACATCCATTAAAAAGCGCAGCCCGGAATGTAAAATTGTCCGGAGAAAAGGTCGCCTTTATGTTATTAACAAAAAAAATCCTAAATTCAAACAACGTCAAGGATAATTACTTAACTTTGTAACCTTTTAAAAAATTAAAAAAACAATATGGCACGTATCGCAGGAGTAGATATACCTGACAAGAAAAGAGGCGAAATTTCATTAACATATATTTATGGAATTGGCCGTAGTACAGCTCATAAGATTTTAACAAAAGCGGGCATTGATTGCAATCTTCATGTTGAAAAATGGAATGATGATCAGGTTTCTAAAATCAGAAGTATAATTTCTGAAAATTTGAAAATTGAAGGTGAACTTCGTTCTGAAACTCAGTTAAACATAAAGAGACTTATGGATATCGGTTGTTACAGAGGTATTCGCCATAGAGGTGGTTTACCTGTTAGAGGACAACGTACCCGTACAAACGCCAGAACTCGTCGCGGAAAGAAAAAGACAGTTGCAAATAAGAAGAAAGCCACTAAATAATAAATAATTATGGCAAAAAAGACAACAAAAGTTGCACGTAAAAGAAACGTTAAAATAGAGGCAGTTGGACAAGCTCATGTTCATTCCTCATTTAACAATATTATTATTACAATGACTAATGGTGAAGGTCAGGTAATTTCTTGGTCATCTGCTGGAAGAAAAGGATTCAGAGGATCAAAAAAGAATACTCCTTATGCCGCACAAGTTGCAGCTGCAGATTGTGCACAAACAGCATTCGACCTTGGACTAAGAAAAGTAAAAGCTTATGTTAAAGGACCCGGAGCAGGTCGTGAATCAGCAATTCGCGCGGTAGCATCAGTTGGAATTGAAGTAACAGAAATTATTGATGTTACTCCTTTACCACATAACGGTTGCAGACCACCAAAAAGAAGAAGAGTATAATTTTTGAAAATAATAAATTAAGTATAAATGGCAAGATACACAGGACCAAAGACCCGTATTGCAAGAAAATTTGGTGAACCTATTTACGGACCAGATAAAGTTTTTGAAAGAAAAAGCTATTTACCTGGAATGCATGGTCTAAACAGACGTCGTAAAACTTCTGAGTATGGTACTCAGTTAAAAGAAAAACAAAAAGCGAAATATACTTATGGAGTTCTTGAAAGACAATTTCGTAAATATTTTGAACACGCTCAAAGGAAAAAAGGTATTACTGGTGAAATTCTTATTCAATTATTAGAATCAAGACTTGACAATGTAGTATTCAGATTAGGTATTGCTCCTACACGCGATGCTGCAAGACAACTTGTTTCTCACAGACATATAACTGTGAACAATAAAATTGCAAGTATTCCTTCATTTCAGGTAAATCCTGGAGATGTTGTTTCAGTAAGAGAAAAATCAAAAAACCTTGAAGTTATTTCTAATTCACTTTCAAACGGTAGAGGAAAAAGATATCCTTGGTTAGAATGGGAACAGGAATCTTTAACAGGAAAATTTGTTACAATTCCAGAGCGTTCTGATATTCCAGAAAATATCAAAGAACAACTTATAGTAGAATTATATTCTAAATAAAAACAGCAAGAAACAATATATGGCAATTTTAGCTTTTCAAAAACCCGATAAGGTTGTAATGCTCGAGTCAACCGACACGCACGGAAAATTTGAATTCCGTCCGTTGGAACCCGGGTATGGATTAACCGTAGGAAATGCTCTCCGAAGGGTTCTTCTTTCCTCTCTCGAAGGTTTTGCTATTAATAGTATCAAAATTGAAGGAGTTGAGCATGAATTTTCAGCAATAAAAGGTGTTGTTGAAGATGTTACTGAAATTGTTCTAAATCTGAAACAGGTTCGTTTTAAAAGACAACTTGACGAGGTTGAAAATGAGACAGTATCAATTTCTATAACCGGACAAGATTCATTTAAAGCAGGAGATATCAGTAAATTTCTTACCGGCTTTAAAGTATTAAATCCAGACCTCGAAATATGCCACATGGAGCACAATGTAAAACTTCATATGGTTTTAAATATTAATAAAGGTAGAGGATATGTACCAGCTGAAGAAAATAAAACCGGCGAATTTGAAATCGGTGTTATTCCAGTAAGTTCAATATATACTCCAATTAAAAATGTGAAATTTGCAATTGAGAATATTCGTGTTGAACAAAAAACTGACTTCGAAAAACTAATTCTCGAAATCGTTACAGATGGTTCAATTGCACCAACCGATGCATTAAAAGAAGCAGCTAAAATTCTTATTTATCATTTCATGTTATTCTCTGATGAAAAAATTACTATCGATTCAGAAGAAAAACAAGAAAATGAAGAATTTGATGAAGAGATACTTCATATGCGTCAACTTCTTAAAAATAAGCTTATAGACCTCGATTTATCAGTTCGCGCTCTAAATTGCTTAAAAGCTGCTGATGTTGAAACACTTTCAGACTTAGTAGTTTTCAATCGTAGCGATTTACTCAAATTCCGTAATTTTGGTAAGAAATCTCTAACCGAGTTAGACGAACTTCTTAACAATATGAATTTGAGCTTTGGTATGGATATTTCAAAATACAAATTAGATAAGGAATAGTACAATGAGACACGGAAAGAAATTTAATCACCTTAGCAGAACGAGCTCTCATCGTAAAGCGTTATTTGCTAATATGGCAAGTTCGCTTATTATGCACAAAGGTATTGTTACTACAGTAGCAAAAGCAAAAGCTTTAAAAGTTTTTATTGAACCTTTAATCAGTCGTTCAAAAGAAGATTCAACCCACAATCGTCGTGTTGTTTTTAGTTATATTAGTGATAAAAGTGCAGTTTCTGAACTTTTCCGCGATGTAGCTGTTAAAGTTGCGCAAAGACCAGGTGGTTATACAAGAATTCTGAGAATTGCAAATCGTAAAGGTGATAATGCTGAATTATGCAGATTAGAATTAGTGGATTATAACGAAAATATGTTATCTGCTAAAACCGAATCTAAACAAAAAGCAAAAACTACTCGTCGTGGTGCTGCTAAGAAAAAAGTTGAAGGTGAAGTTGCTGCAAAAGCTCCAAAAGCAAAAGCTCCAAAAGCAAAATCAGAACCAAAAGCTGAAGATAAATCAGCAGATGCTGCTGAATAAACTAAACCAAATATTTTTAAGAAAAGGGACAAAGCATAGCATTGTCCCTTTTTTATTTTGTTTAAAATTGTAGAAAAGTGTTTGTTTAAAATTTCATTATTTTGACATCGATTTACAATCTTATTTTTAGTGTAATTCGTGTCTTATTTTTTAAAGATTTTTTACCTTTATAAAAAAAAGATTATGGGTTATATTTCAAGAATTTTTGCACGACAAATACTCGATTCAAGAGGCAATCCAACTGTAGAGGTTGATTTAATAACAGACAGAGGAATAATAGGTAGAGCAAGTGTGCCATCAGGCGCATCGACTGGAAAATATGAAGCAAAAGAACTTCGCGATAATGATAAAGGAAGATATCTTGGAAGAGGAGTCTCTAAAGCAGTGTATAATGTTAATAAAGTACTGAATGATGAACTTAAAGGTATTTTTATTACAGATCAGGTAAGTATTGATCAGGCGATGATAGCCATTGACGGAACTGAAAATAAATCAACAATTGGTGCAAATGCCATACTTGCAGTTTCAATTGCTGCAGCAAAAGCAGCTGCACAAACCACCGGACAATCACTTTACAGATATCTTGGAGGTGTAAATGCAACTACATTACCTGTTCCAATGATGAATATTTTAAATGGAGGTGCACATTCTGATAATAATATAGATATTCAGGAATACATGATAATGCCAACTAATGCAGATAGCTTTAGCGATGCACTTAGAATGGGAACTGAAGTTTTTCATCATCTTAAAAATATTTTAAAAGAAAAAGGACTTTCAACTAATGTTGGAGATGAAGGTGGATTTGCACCTAATTTAAAATCCAATGAAGAAGCAATAGAATATATTATTAAAGCAATTGAAAAAGCAGGGTATAAAGCAGGTAAAGATATTTTTATTGCAATTGATGCTGCTGCAAGTGAGTTATATAATTCAAAAGAAAAAGTTTATTCATTGTCAAAAGGGAAACAAAAACTGACTTCTGCTGAAATGATAAACTATTGGATAAAGTGGGTTAAAAAATATCCTATAGTATCAATTGAAGATGGACTTGATCAGGATGATTGGGCAGGTTGGATTGAACTAAATAAGAAAATGGGGGATAGTGTTCAGTTGGTAGGTGACGACTTATTTGTAACCAATACTTCTAGATTAGCAAAGGGAATAATGGAAGGTGCAGCAAATAGTATTTTAATAAAGTTAAATCAGATAGGAACATTAACAGAAACAATAAATACTGTTCAACTGGCTACTAAATGGGGTTTTACTTCCATTATCAGTCACAGATCTGGTGAAACAGAAGATACAACAATAGCTGAACTTGCTGTTGCATTAAATACAGGACTAATCAAAACAGGTTCTTTGTGCCGTTCTGAACGAATTGCAAAATATAATCAGCTTTTAAGAATTGAAGAAGCGCTTGGTAGTTCTGCCCGTTATACAGGAAGAGAGTTTAAGTATCTTCGTTAAAATTATATTTCAGAAAAAAGCATGGCTTATAATGGTTTAAATGAATTTATTTTGGCTCTTGAGTCAAAAAATCAACTTGTTCGGATTAAAGAATTTGTAAATCCCGAGCTTGAAGTAGCTGAAATTACTGATAGAATATCTAAAAGTAAAATACAAAATAAGGCTCTGCTTTTTGAAAATAATGGGACAAATTTCCCACTTCTTATTAATGCATATGGAAGTGAGGAGAGGGTTTGTATGGCATTAAATACCGATAAGTTTTTATCAATAGAAAATGAAATAAATGCTATAATTGATAATTTGTTATTGCCTGCAAATAGCTTTAAAGCCAAACTTAAAACTTTAGGATTATTAAAAAGAGTTTCTTCATATTTTCCTAAAAAATCTAAAAGAAAAGCTCCTTGTCAGGAAGTTGTTTATGCAAATCCTGACTTATCTATTTTGCCAATATTAAAATGCTGGCCTTTTGATGGTGGAAAATTTATTACTTTACCTGTTGTTAATACAAAAGATCCTATAACAGGTATAAGAAATGCAGGTATGTACAGAATGCAGGTGTTTGGAACAAAGGAAACTGGTATGCACTGGCATCTACACAAAACAGGTGCAAGACATTTTGCAGAATATTTAAAGCAGAAAAAGAAAATTCCAATAGCTGTAATTTTAGGTGGGGATCCTGTTTATGCATATTGTGCATCAGCTCCATTGCCTGATGGTATTGACGAATACATGCTTGCAGGATTTTTAAGAAAAAAATCGGTGCAGCTTGTTAAATGTTTAACTCAGGATATTGAAGTTCCTTCAGATGCAGATATTGTTATTGAAGGTTATGTTGATCCGATGGAATCACTTGTAAACGAAGGTCCTTTTGGTGATCATACAGGTTTTTATTCGTTACCTGATAACTACCCGAAATTTCATGTTACCTGTATAACAAGCCGAAAAAATGCAGTTTATCCTGCAACAATTGTTGGTGTTCCACCACAAGAAGATTATTGGTTAATTAAAGCATCCGAACGTGTTTTTTTACCATTAATGCAAAAGGCAGGTTTGCCTGAAGTTATTGATATGAGCATGCCCGATTACGGTGTAGCTCATAATTTGGTTATTGTTCAAATAAAAAATGAATATAGAGGACAGGCTCAAAAAGTAGCACATTCGCTTTGGGGAATGGGACAAATGATGCTAAACAAAGTTTTAATTATTACTGATAAAAGTCCTAAGAACGAAGATGATATTTATAAGTCAATTCTAGAAAATGCAGATTTTGTAAAAAACATGTTTTTCTCTTCAGGACCAATGGATGCACTTGAACATGCAGGAAATCAGTTTGCATTTGGTGGAAAATTGGCAATAGATAATACTTATTCAAATTACGAATTAATTGAAGGATGGAACCAGGATCAACAAAAGATTATAATAAATTTTTGTAATGAAAAAAGGGAAATTATTAATGTAAATTCATTTTTGTTGAAATACCGAATATTATTGGTTCAGATTGAAAATTCTGAAGTTTTTAATTCAGAATTGTTTTTAAAGGAAATTATTGAAAATAATATTTCTCCAACAAGTTTAATAATTTGTGATAAAGGATTACCAGATACTAAAGAACTTATTTTGTGGCATTGTCTTGCTAACATTGACCCAACCAGAGATATTAAAATAAAACAATTTGATTTAAAACCTATCGTTATTATCGATTGTACTTCAAAACCACATATTAAAAGTCCGTGGCCAAATCCGGTTTATTCTGACAAGGAAACAATTTCTGTTGTTGATTCCAAATGGATAAAATATGGTTTTTCTGAGTTTGAGAAATCGCCATCACAAATAATTCATAATCTGATTACAAACGAAGGTTTTGAAAAGAAATCATGATTTAATTTAAAATAGTTTGTAATATTTTAAATTTCTGTATGCTTAATTATAAAGAAATATTAATTTAGCATGAGAACTATTTTAATGAAATCAAAGAAATTTATACATATTGTTGCGGGGTTGTTGTTGGTTTTAATCAGCGGTTTAAGTAATGCTCAAGTATCCGAAGCCTTTTTCGAACATTTTACTGTTGATGAGGGTTTATCGCAAAGTTCGGTTAATTGCATAGTTCAGGGTAAGGTTGGATTTTTATGGCTTGGAACACAAGATGGGCTAAATAAATACGACGGATATAAATTTAAACATTATCAACATAGTCCGCTTGATACTAATTCTATCTCAAGTAACTGGATCTATGCAATTGATGATGATACTTCCGGAATTATTTGGATAGGAACTCAATATGGATTAAATAAATTATATCAGAGATCGGATAAAATAGTAAGATATATTCATAACCCAAAGAAACCTTCATCAATTAGCGAAAATGAAGTGTTTGGTGTTTTGGTTGATAGATTTGGTACGGTTTGGGCTAAAACAGAAAAGGCTTTAAATAAGCTAGATACAGCTACCGGAAAATTTACAAGATTTGAACATGAAATTGATTATTTCGGTTCAAATAAGAGCGACAAAGGGTTCCCGTTACTTGAGGATGAAGAGGGTATTTGGGTAGGCTCAGCAACAGGACTACATTTTTTTAATAGGAAACTTGAACAGTTTAAATCTTATACACATAATCCCGGAGATGTAAATTCTATCAGTGATAATTTTATTACAGGATTAGTATTTGATGGTGATAAAACATTATGGGTTGCTACCCGTTATGGAATAAATAAGTTTAATAAGAAAACTAAAAAATTCGAACACTTTTTTCATGACTTTACTGAAGAGAAAGGTCTTTCTGCCAATCAAATAAATTCTATTTGTTACGGGCACGATGGTTACATCTGGGTTGCTACTTATGGTGGTGGATTAAATAAATTAAATCCGAAAACGGGTGATGTACAGGTGTTTCAAAATCAACCAAATAATAAATTTAGTATAAGCTCACAATATTTAAATTTTGTTTTAGAAGATAAATCATATAATTTATGGATTGGAACTGACGATCAGGGGTTGGATAAATATGATCTTAAACCAAAAAAGTTTCTTTTATACCGTGATTCTAAAGGGAGTAATTCACTAAAACTTTCAGAGAATATTATTGCATCAATTTATGAAGCAGATAATGGCGATTTATGGGTTGGAACATGGGATTATGGTCTAGATATAGTAAACAGAAAAACGGGGGTAGTAAAAAATTATTCAACAAACTCACCTCCGGGTGAAAGAATTATTGGTGATAACGTTCACGTTATTATGCCTGATAGTAAAGGATTAATCTGGCTGGGAACAAAAAAAGGTATAAGCATTTACGATAAAAAAACAAAGAAATTTACTGATTTAAATAAATATTATAAGTTTAAAAATTTTCCAAATCTTGATGGATCAAGAATTTACTCTATTCTTGAGGATTATAAGGGAAATGTTTGGGTAGGAACCACTAATGGTTTAAATAGATTTAATATTTCTGACTTAACAGTTAACACTTATTGGAGTACCTATGCCGACACATTAAGTTTATTTGATAACCAGATTATTTATATTATGGGAGATAGGGATGGATATATCTGGATAGGTACAAAAGCAGGATTAAACAGATTTGATTATAAAACAAATAAGTTTTTTAGAATTGGCTCTGTAAAAGATGGTCGTACTTATGCAGGTAAAAACAAGTATTACCAGATAAGTAACTCTTATATTGAAGAAATACTTGAGGATTCTATTGATGGCTCTATCTGGATTGGTACTGCAAGTGGTCTAAATCGATATGATAAAAGAAATGCAACATTTCAGTATTTTACCGATAAAGATGGTTTGCCAAACGAAACCATATACGAACTTGAGCAAGATAAAAATGGAAATATCTGGATGAGTACAAATCATGGTATTGCAATGCTCGATCGCAAAACTTTTAAAATTCGTTCGTACGATAGGGCTGATGGATTGCAGGGTTTGGAGTTTAATAACGGAGCTTCTTTTATTTCAAAAAGTGGAGAAATATTTTTTGGGGGAACTAATGGCTTTAATAGTTTTAACCCTTCAGAAATGAATGATAACCCTTTTATACCAACTGTTGTTTTTACTACTTTCGAAAAAATTTCAAACGGAAATAAAATAATATTAAACATTGAGAAAGTACGTGAGTTAGAATTGGCTTATACTGATCATTCGCTTACATTTAACTTTGCAGCTTTAGAATTCACAAAGTCCCCAAAGAACAGTTATATGTATATGATGGAAGGGCTTAATAATTCATGGATTCAAATTGGTAATAGAAACTTTCAGGATTTTGGAACATTGGCACCAGGAGAATATGTTCTTAGAGTAAAAGGTAGCAATAATGACTTGGTTTGGAACGATAAAGAAATATCAATAAGGATTATTGTTAATCCCCCTATTTTTAAATCTATATATGCTTATATAACCTATATTTTATTAATATTTACAGCAATATATTTATATGTCAGAAGCAGAACCAAGAAGCTTCAGAAAGCTAATGATGCACTTAGGATAAAGCAATTAGCAGCATTGGAAATTGCAAAACAAAGAGAAGAACTGGCCGTTAAAAATAAGAGTATTACCGATAGTATTAACTATGCTAAACGTATTCAGGAAGCTATGTTGCCATCTGAATATTTATTCAGAAAATTATTGCCGGATTCATTCATATTTTATAACCCTAAGGATATTGTTAGCGGTGACTTTTACTGGGTTACCGAGAAGGAAAGTAAGATTTTTATTGCAGCTGTTGATTGTACCGGACATGGTGTGCCTGGGGCTTTTATGAGTATTATTGGATTTGATTTATTAAGAAATATTACAAAAGAACAAGGGGTAGAAAATCCTGCACAAATTCTTAATTTATTAAATCTTGGAATTAGTGAAACTTTTAGTAAGCATGCAAATGAGAGTGCTATAAAGGATGGTATGGATGTTTCGCTTCTTGTTATCGATCGTAATAACAAAGTGCTAGAATATGCCGGAGCTTTTAATCCACTTTACATTGCACGTGAAAATAAAATTATAGAAGTTAAAGGAAATCGTTTTGCAGTGGGTAAAATGGAAGGAAATGAAGATCTTAAATTTGATAACCACATTGTGTCTTACCGCGAAAATGATATGCTTTATATATTCTCTGATGGTTATGCCGATCAGTTTGGTGGTCCACTTGGTAAGAAATTCAAATTCCGTCGTTTCCGTCACCTTTTATTAACTATAAATGGACTTCCATTGCTAAAACAAAAAGCATTTCTTGAGGAGAATTTTGAAAGTTGGAAAGGTCAGCTCGAACAAGTTGATGATATTCTTGTAATCGGAATAAAATTATAGGTTATTTGTTATGAAAATTAATTTTCCGATAATAATATTTCTTATCGTTTTTAAAGTTATTCTATTGTTTAATGTTTTTGCTGTGTCTGCTCAAACAGATACAACCGGAAAAGAACGATATACTTTATCGTATAAAATTAAAGAAGGGATTTTTATCTCCTTTGATCAGTTACTTTTAAATAAGCCACTTTCTTTTGAAAGAGTTATTTCAGGTGATAAAAATGATGATAACTGGTATAGCAATATATTTAAAAACCAGAAAATAGTTTTTCTTGACGATTACGGAGTTCAGCAAACTGTTGAAACCAAACAATTATGGGGATATTGTAGAAATGGTGCTATTTATGTATATTATAATAACGATTTTTACAGAGTGCCGTATATTGGTAAAATCTCACATTATGTAGCAACACAAACCATAAGAGTAGATAATGGTTTCGATCCATATTATAATTATTCTAATACATATATGCCTTCATATGAAACAAGCCATTTAGTTCAAAATTTGATTGATTTCGAAAATGGCAAATCATTTCCCTTTACTCTCGAGACTGTTCAGGCATTTATTTCAAAAGATCCTGAACTTTTTAATGAATTTAACTTATTAAAGAAAAATAAAAAAAAGCAAATGATGTTTTTATACATACGTCGTTATAATGAACGAAATCCATTATATTTACCAATGCAATAACGTTATGAAATATATAAGCATATTAGCAATTTTTGTCTTTTTTTATTCTTACTCAGAAGCACAAAATACTGTTGGAACACCTGAACAGTTAAAGCAGTTTTTTAAAACAAAAACAATGGTTGTTCTGGATGAAGACCCATTTAACGAATCAAATATTCAACTTAAGGCAGCTGTGCAAAAGAACTGGAAACTAACAGAATTCGAATTTATTAATGTTGATGATTATGAAAAGAAAATTAAAGATCCGTCTTTTTCATTTATAACAATAGATAAAGTTTTTTATGAAGGTGATAAATCAGCGTCAAAATATAATTTTTTATGTATTGCATTAGGTGGAAACTATAAAAATGAAAGCGAAATGCCTCAGTTGTGCACTGTTCCACTTTCCTACGCTGATGCCGAACAGGAAACATATAGCTATAAAATTGCTACAATGTTAAACTTTATGCAAAATCATTTGATTCTGACATCGAAAAATCAGGAATTAAAAAGTTCAAATATTATAGATTACTACGAGAAAAATTTAGCAGAATTAAAAAATAAAACTTTTTATGTTGCAAAAGATGAGTTAGAAAATCTAATAAATACTGAGGAAAAGTTTAAAAAGCAATACCCATTTAAATTTAAAATAGTTACTCGCGACGAAATTGAGGAAGCTATTGACAATAATAACCCGGATGTTGTATTTTTACATAAAGTTGGACCCGAAAAAAATAATCTAAAAGCCAGATGCTGGATTATTTTAATTGGAGCTGCTGATGCTAAATTGTATTTCTTTGGTTATCATAAGATAGATGAAAATCATCCGGATGCACTTTTAGAATCTGAACTTAAAAAAATATCAAATATTAAATAATCAAATTAAGGTATGGCTGACGATAAAAAAATAATTTTCTCGATGGTTGGAGTTAATAAGATTTATCCTCCACAAAAACAGGTCTTAAAAAATATTTATCTTTCATTTTATTATGGTGCAAAAATCGGAATTATTGGATTAAACGGTTCTGGTAAATCATCATTGATGAAGATTATTGCCGGATTAGAAAAATCATTTCAGGGTGAAGTAGTTTTTTCTCCAGGTTATACAGTTGGTTATTTAGAACAGGATCCACAATTGGATAAAACCAAAACTGTTAGGCAAATTGTTGAGGAAGGAGTTCAGGAAGTTGTTGATTTACTTAAAGAATATGAAGAGGTAAATAATAAGTTTGCCGAACCAATGAGCGATGACGAAATGAATAAACTTATTTTACGTCAGGGTGAACTTACAGAGTTGATAGAACACCATAATGGTTGGGAGTTGGATAGTACATTGGAACGCGCAATGGATGCTCTTCGTTGTCCTGAAGGAAGTACACCAATATTAAACCTTTCAGGTGGAGAAGCTCGTCGCGTAGCATTATGCAGACTATTGTTAAAACAACCTGATGTGTTATTACTTGATGAGCCGACTAACCACCTTGATGCTGAATCGGTGCAATGGTTGGAAATACACTTGCAACAATATAAGGGTACTGTTATTGCTGTAACTCATGATAGATATTTTCTTGATAATGTTGCAGGCTGGATACTTGAATTAGATCGTGGAGAGGGAATTCCCTGGAAAGGAAATTACTCTTCATGGTTAGATCAAAAAACTAAACGTCTTGCGCAGGAAGAAAAAACTGCTTCTAAACGCATGAAAACCCTTGAGCGCGAATTAGAATGGGTTAGAATGTCGCAAAAAGCACGTCAGGCGAGACCCAAAGCCCGTCTTGCTGCGTATGAGAAAATGATGAACGAAGATGTAAAACAAAAAGAAGAACGTTTGGAAATTTATATACCAAACGGACCGCGTCTTGGTTCAAATGTTATTGAGTTTAATGAAGTAACAAAAGCTTTTGGGGATAAACTTCTTTTTGAAAAACTTAGCTTTAATCTTCCACCAGCTGGAATAGTTGGTATTATTGGTCCAAATGGTGCAGGTAAAACAACACTTTTCCGTATGATAATGGGCAAAGAAACTGCCGATTCCGGAACAATAAACATTGGTGATACTGTAAGAACCGGTTATGTTGATCAGGCTCATGAAGCAATAGATCCTGAGAAAACAGTTTATCAGGTAATCTCCGGCGATAGTGAACTTATTAGCCTTGGCGGAAAACAAATGAATGCTCGTGCGTATGTTGCTCGTTTTAATTTTGGTGGTGCCGATCAGGAAAAGAAATGTGGAATACTTTCGGGTGGTGAACGTAACAGACTGCACTTATCTTTAACTTTAAAGTCTGAGGCTAATGTTCTTTTACTCGATGAGCCAACCAATGATATTGATGTTAATACCTTGCGTGCACTTGAAGAAGGTCTTGAAAGTTTTGCAGGATGTGCAGTTGTTATCTCTCATGATCGCTGGTTTTTGGATAGAGTAGCAACTCATATACTTGCTTTTGAGGGTGATTCGCAAGTGATTTTCTTCGAAGGCTCATATTCTGATTATATGGAAAACAGAAAGAAACGCTTGGGCGACGTTGGTCCACAGCGTATAAAATACAGAAAATTAATTGCAAATTAAAGAATAATGTTATGATAAAAAGAAGCTTATTTCTCACAATAATACTTACCGCATTTGCAATCTGCACATTTGCCGACGAACTAGTTGATAAGTACGTTACAGCTGCAGCAAAAGGGGAGTACTCGAAAGTTGTGTCATTTGTTAAGAAAGGTGTTGCAATTGATGGTAAAAATCAGGCTCGCTGGACTGCCTTGGCATATGCTTGTAAATATAATCATGAAGATATTGCAAAATATCTTGTTGAGAATGGAGCAAATGTTAATGAAACAGTTAATACTGGCTCTACACCTCTTGCTGTGGCTTTGCTTGCAGGTAATTTTGGTATTGCCGATTATTTAATTCAGCATAAAGCAGATATTAATAAACCTGATATGATGGGAATGTCGCCATTAATGTGGGCTGTTAAAGATGGAAATTTAAAAATTGTGACATATCTTGTTGAGCATGGTGCTAAAGTAAATGCAGTAAACTCTAACGGGCGTTCTGTTATTGAAATGGCAATGGTTGCTGACGTAAAGGATTATTTAAAATCAAAAGGGGGAAAAACAAGCGCAGAGCTGATGAAAGAATAATTATGGCAGTAAATATTTCAATTCCTAAAGGAACCCGCGATTTCTTGCCCGTTGTTATGCAAAGGCGGAATTATATTTTCTCAACATTACGCGAAGTGTTTTGTTTGCATGGATATCAGCCTATAGAGACTCCTGCAATGGAAGAATTATCTACATTGTTAGGGAAATATGGTGAAGAGGGCGATAAGCTTTTATTCAGAATTTTAAATTCAGGTGATTTCCTTGGAAAAGTTTCTGAGGAAGAATTTAAATTAAAAAACTTAAATAAATTAGCTTCTTTAATTTGTGAGAAAGGGTTACGTTATGATTTAACAGTTCCTTTTGCGCGATTTGTTGTGATGCATCGTAATGAATTAACTTTTCCATTTAAGAGATATCAGATACAGCCTGTTTGGCGTGCCGATCGTCCGCAGAAAGGTCGTTATCGTGAGTTTTATCAATGCGATGTTGATGTGATTGGCAGCGATTCATTGCTTAATGAATTAGAACTTTTACAGATTATTGAAGCTGTTTTTATACGATTAAATCTTGATGTAACAATTATTCTTAACAATAGAAAAATACTACACGGAATTGCTACATATTTGGATTGTGCAGATAAACTTACAGATATAACAGTTGCTATTGATAAACTAGATAAGATAGGACAGGATGGAGTTCTGAAAGAATTAAACGAAAAAGGTTTTTCTGCTGAAACAATAAATAAACTTGTCCCGATTTTAGAGTTTTCTTCTAAACTGAACTCGAATGAGGCAGTCCTTGATTTCACCAGGACAATACTGACCGATGAAATAGGAAAAAAGGGAATAGAGGAAATGGATTTTGTTTTAAATTATGCAAAAGAAGCTGGAGTCTCATCAAAAATAAAATTTGATTTATCTTTAGCCCGTGGTTTAAGCTATTATACCGGAACTATACTCGAAGTTAAAGCAAATAATGTTGAAATGGGAAGCATTTGCGGTGGTGGTAGATATGATAATTTAACTGGAATTTTTGGAATGCCCGGGGTTTCAGGTGTTGGAATGTCATTTGGTGCCGATCGTATTTATGATGTATTGGAAAGTCTAGGAAAATTCCCAGCAGGGGTAAGTTCTTCTACCAAAGTGTTATTTGTTAATTTTGGACTAAATGAAGAGAAGTATTGCTTGCAGATTCTTCGAAAGCTTCATGCAAAAGGAATTTCATCTGAAATATTTCCTGATACAGGGGCTAAAATGAAAAAACAAATGGGATATGCTGATGCAAAGAAAATTCCGTACGTTGTTATTATTGGCGAAAATGAAATGAAATCGGGGAAGCTTAGCCTCAAAAATATGAATACGGGCGAACAATGTGAATTAACTGTAGAAGAACTTTTAACTTACGATTTTCAACTTAAATAAAATGAGAACAATTATACTGACATTAGTAATAACCTTATTTTCTTTATCAATATTTGCTCAGCAAACAGAATTAAAATGGTATTCTTTAAAAGAAGCCATGGAGTTAACAAAAAAGAATCCTAAGAAATTATTTATCGATATGTACACCGATTGGTGTGGTTGGTGTAAAAAAATGGACGCCGAAACATTCAATAATCCTGCAATTGCCAAGTACCTCACCGAAAATTTTTATCTTGTAAAATTTGATGCCGAAACTCGCGATACTATTGTTTTTAAAGAAAAACAATATGTAAATAAAAGTACCGGAAACAGACCCCCGCACGAGCTTGCTATTGAGCTTTTAGGTGGTAAAATGTCGTATCCAACTGTTGTTTATTTAGACGAAAACCTGAATCCTCTAAGTGCTGTTCCCGGGTATATGACACCAACTGATATTGAACCGGTGCTTATTTTTTTCTCGCGCGATATTTATAAGGTATCTCCTTTTAATGAATTTAAAGATAATTTTAACAAAACATTTAAAGATACTGTTCCATTTGTTGAGAAAGTAAAATGGGTATCACTTGAAAAAGCAGAAAAATTAAATCTGAAAAATCCAAAGAAAATTTTGGTGTTTCTTTATCATGAGTGGTGCATCGACTGTAAAATGATGATTAGCACAACATTTAACCAGGATGTTATTGCAAAATATTTAAATGAAAATTATTATCCGGTAAAGTTTGATATTACAACAAAAGATACTGTGAATTTTAATTCGGCTGTATTCGTTAACGAACAAAAAGAACATCCCTATCACCAGTTTGCAGTTTCGCTTTTAGGGGGAAAAATGAATGTACCACAAATGGTTTTTATTAACGGACAAAACCAGCTTATAACATTAGTGCCTGGATATTTTCTTGCTAAAAATATAGAACCTGTTATGCACTTTTTTAAAGAAGATGCATTTCTTACAAAAAAGTGGGAAGAGTATGTTAAAGGTTTTGTTGGAGATATTAAGTAATATAAGATTTTTCAGGTTTTTTATTACTATAATTGATGTTTTGATATTGCTTTAAGGTTTTTCTCCTTATTTTTGGTAGGTATTTCCCATCACTCTGTCGGATTTGCAATCCAACAGTAAATAAACTATGGATTTTTATTCCATATCTAAAATATTATCTTTGGGATTAATAAAAATTAAATTTTGAAAAACTCAATCAGCATATTAGGATGTGGCTGGCTTGGAGAGCCATTAGCTGTTCATCTAATTGGTAAAGGATGTTCTGTAAAAGGTTCAACAACATCTGAAAACAAATTGCAGAAATTATATGAACTAAATATAGAACCATACTTATTAAAACTTAATTCAATATCATCTGGTATTTCAGAATTCTTAAGCTCAGAAATTTTAATAATTGCTATTCCATCAAAAGATATAGAAGGTTTTAAAGTATTAAGAAATTATATTGAAAAATCAACGATTAAATATGTGTTATTTGTTAGTTCAACCTCTGTTTATGCAAATTCAAATGAATTAATTACCGAAGAAAATCCTGTTTTAAGTTCTGCCTTAGCTGAAATTGAAAATGTTTTCATCACAAATACAAGTTTTAAAACTACAATTATAAGATTTGGGGGACTATTAGGATATAATCGAAAACCTGGTTTGTTTTACCCGAAAGGAAGAGTTATAGAAAATCCCGACTCGGCAGTAAATATGATACATCGCGTTGATTGCATTGGAATAATAAATGCAATTATTGAAAAAGAAATATGGAACGAAATATTTAATGGTTGTGCAGACAGCCATCCAACCAAAAGAGAGTTTTACACAAAAGCTGCCTTAGATATTGGTTTGCAAATACCATTGTTTGATGAAAGCAAATCAGGTGAAAATAAAATCATTTCAAGCCAAAAGTTAAAAGTGGAGTTAAACTATAAGTTTAAATATCCCGATTTATTAAATATTGCTGAATAATAGTTTGTTTTTAAAATTGTTAATGTTTAATTTTGATTAGCCTTATTCATAGGATTTGAATTGTTTATTATAAATCTTAAAACAACATGTATAATCCTCTACCATATTTACCAAATAGATTTCAAAAATTGATTTCTTTTTTAAAAGAGAAAAAAACAAATTCTAAGCTTGTTTTTCTGGTGCTGGGATTATTAGCAACCATATGGTTTTTAATTAGGGTTATTCCAAAACCAAGCAGGGCAAATTATCCTTGTATGCAAGCTACTGCACCATTTATGTCAGGTTTTATAGTTTATTTATTAAGCTTAGGAGGAGCAGTTATTGCATTAAAAAGGTTTAGAGAGTATTTTTATAAATCAAAATTTGCCTTTTCTTTTCTTTTCTTAATTTTTGCAACATTTCTTTTACTTTCTTCAAATTTGTTTTTGCAAACAAACATATTTGCAAATAAAGATTATAAAAATATTAATTCTTTTACTCCCAATACACCTATTGGCGTAGCGCAAGGGATATTTCCGGGTAGGGTAACATGGATGTGGGATCCGGATGCTACGAATGAAAATTGTACCAATACATCAAATAATAATGGTGTTATAGATGCCGGTGATAATGGATGGTATATGAATTCTAACAATAACGAGCTGGTTATTGATAGTATGGTAATTAAATCAATAAAAGCAATTGCTGGTGATACTTCTAATGTTCAGGCATGGAATAAAATTTTTAATTACTTTAATGTTAAAAACGGACACGGAAATATTGGTTATACTTCTGGGCAAAAAATTTTATTGAAAATTAATTGTACTTCTGCATATGGTGGACTGGCAGATTTAAGGTTTTATTCAGATTTAAGTCGTAATGATAATCTTAGCATTAATCCGTTTGCAGCTGAAACAAATCCCTACATTGTACTTTCAATGTTACGACAATTAGTAAATGTTGCGCAGGTTCCTCAGAATATGATATACATAGGTGATCCTGCACGTAATATTTATAAAGAATTATATGATTTATGGCATAGCGAATTTCCAAATGTAAATTATTTAGGTAATAATTTAATTCATTCAGAAATTGATATTGCAGGAAATGGAAGAACTCCTGTAGTTGTTACAACAAATGACAAAGTGTTTTTCTCCGATCACGGTTCGGTAATGACACAAGCTGTAACAGATAAATTATTTACAATTTATGAAGACATAGATTACCTTATAAATATTCCAACAATGAAAGCGCATTCATCTGGAGGGATTACTTTAGCCGCTAAAAATCACTTTGGTTCGTTTACAAGGCAATGGGCATTACATCTTCATGATGGTCTTATGGGTGGTTACGATGGTCCAACAAGATTAGGTTATGGCTTATATAGGGTACAGACTGATATAATGATGCATAATCTTTTAAGTGGAAAAAATTTGTTAATTGTTATTGATGCTTTATATCCAAGTAATGATGCTCAGGGAGTACCATCAAAATGGTTTTCACTGCCTTTTCAAAATGATTGGTGTTCGTCTATATTTATGTCTTTAGATCCTGTTGCAATTGAGTCGGTTTGTCACGATTTTTTAAGAACTGAATATAATGGACCCACTATAGCTGAAAGTAGGCCCAACTGGTTTGGAGTTGATGATTATTTACATCAGGCATCGGATTCTTCTTTGTGGCCTGATAATATAACATATGACCCAGATAATGATGGTGTTTTAATTCCTTCTTTGGGAGTTCATGAGCATTGGAATGATTCATTGTTAAAACAATATACACGAAATCTTGGAACAGGTATTGGTATTGAGTTGTATAAAGTGCATGAAGGTGGTTTAGAAATAGTTGAAATTAATCAGGTAAATGTAAGTGTATTTCCTAATCCAACTAATGATTTCATAACGATTTCAAATTCTGAGAATAAAAAAATAACGTTTTCATTTTTAACTCTTACAGGTAAAGTATTATTTACTGGTACAATTAATAAGGAAACTGATAAACAATTTGATTTAACAAATTTTGAAAATGGAATTTATTTACTGACTGTTAATGAGTCAAATAAAAAATTGAGATTAAAAATTATTAAAAAATAAAATATTTATGAAAGCATTCTCAGCCACCTTATTTCAAAGAATTTCATATACTGCTGTTTTAATTGATATTAGTGCACTAGCATTTATTTATTTGGTTCCAACAATATCACATTTAATTAGTCTGCCGGTATATTTAATAGAACCTATGCGCTTAATGTTAATAATTGCCCTTGTTCATACTACAAAAAGAAATGCATATATACTTGCCGTAACATTACCTTTATTTTCATTTCTAATTTCAAGTCATCCCGAGTTACCAAAGATGATGCTAATTGCATTTGAATTATCTTTAAATGTTTTTTTATTTTTTTTACTTGCTAATAAATTAAAATATTACTTTCCTGCTATTCTTATAAGTATAATACTAAGTAAGGTAATTTATTACATTATTAAATTTGGTCTAATAAAATTAACATTTCTAAATACAGAATTAATTTCTACGCCAATTTCTATTCAACTTATTACAACTGTTATTTATAGTATATATCTGTATGTTTTTTTAAGAAAGGAAATTAATTTAAAATAATCTTAATTTCCGATTTAAATAAATAAAAAAGGTGTCCATTTAAGACACCTTTAAAAAATATTCTAAATTTTGTTATTTCTTGATGTTTGGTAGTTGAAGACCATATCCTTTTTTCTTGTCTTCGGCTTTTAGTAACAAAGAAACTAATAAAGCAAGTACACTTAAGGTAGTAAAAATCATCATTGGGATTGTATAGTTAAACTGAGTAGCAGTTAGTACAACTCCATCTACAGTTTCGCCAACACGATGAGTTACACAATAATTTTCTAACACCCATCCAATTAAATAAGGTACACCCATTAATCCCCAGTTTTGTACCCAGAAGATTAAAGAGTATGCTGTTCCCAATTGGTTTTCAGGTATAATTTTAGGTACTGAAGGCCACATTGCAGAAGGTACTAAAGAGAACCCTATTCCTAGAATAATTGTTAATATTATTGCAACTAACCAATGACTTAAAAATGGAATGGAGAACATTGTATGAACAAATATTAATAAAAGGGAACCAATAATCATGATTGTTGCTCCTTTACCTTTACGGTCATATAAGTTTCCAAAGAATGGAGTTAAGACAATTGTTCCAAATGGGAGTAAGGCTGGAATAAGTCCTGCCCAATCTTCTGGAACATGAAATTTTTGAATCATTAAATCAGTGGCATATTTAAGGAATGGGAATACTGCAGAGTAAAACAAAACACAAAGTAATGCAATATACCACCAGCCTTTATTTGTAACTATTTTTAATATGTCTTTAACACTAAATGCTTCTTCTGTATTTTCAACAGCATTTTGTTTGTCAAAAGCTGCTTGAGAAATATCAAGTTTTCTGTCTTGGAATGTATATAAAATAAAAGCGATTAATCCAATACAAGCCATTACTAATCCAAAAAGCAGAGGCATTGAAACTGTACCAAAGTATTTTGCTATAGGAAGTGATGTACCAATTGCCAGACCAGTACCGATTCTTGCAGTTGCCATTTCCAGACCCATTGCAAGAGCCATTTCTTTTCCTTTAAACCATTTTACTATAATTTTAGATACTGTAATTCCGGCAACCTCAATACCAACACCAAAAATTGCAAAACCAAGTGCGGCAAGCATTACCTGACCTTTCCATCCAAAAATAACAACTCCGTCAAGTGATGTTGTTGATACAGCCCAATATTTTAATCCAATTCCGACAACCATTATTATGGTGGCCATTAAACCTGTAAAACGAACCCCCATTTTATCGAGTATAATACCTCCGATAATTAAGAAAAATAAAAATACATTAAACCAACCATATGCACTTGTGAAAAAACCATATTCTTCACTATTCCAATGTAATTGTTGCTCTAAAAGTCCACTTAAGGGAGCCATAACATCTGCTAAGTAATAACCGCAAAGCATTGTAAATGCTACAACTGCTAAAGCTGTCCAACGAGCAGCTTTACTGTCTCTTAAGGTCTTTTGAATTTTTTCAACCATGATATTATTAATGTTGAGATTTTAAATTAAACCTAATTTCTTTATGATGATATGAACGTTTTTTTTAACAGGGCAAAGCTATAAAAAATATCGTCTACTAAACATTTAGAGGATTATTTTTAGTCCACAAAAATCATAATTGTATCAAAAAATGAAAGGAATAAAAAGTCGTGTTTTATTCGACTTTTTTAACATTCAATAATACAGTAAAATAAAAAAGCCGTATTTCATTACTTAAATGAGATACGGCTTAAATTATTTTTTGAAAAAATTATTTCAATGGTGCATTTTTAAGAACTTCAACTAAGAAATCCCAGAATTTTTGTACAGAAGGAATGTTTGCTTTTTCATCTGGAGAATGTGGGTATCGAATAGTTGGTCCGAAAGAAATCATATCCCAGTTAGGATAAACTCCACCAAGTAAACCGCATTCTAGTCCTGCATGAATTGCTTTAATATCTGGTACTTTGCCAAATTTTTTCTGATAAACTTCACCAGCAGTTTTTAAGATTGCTGAATTCATATTTGGTTTCCATCCAGGGTAACCGCCTTCAAATTCTATTTTTGCACTTGTCATTGCAAAAGTACTGTGAATAGCCTCTACCAAATCTTCTTTAGCAGAATCAACTGAACTGCGAAGTAAACATGCAATAGAAATTACACCATTTGCAGATTTTACTATTGCTAAATTTGTTGAAGTTTCAACTAGTCCTGGCATTGAATCACTCATACGAATAACTCCATTTGGACAAGCATAAACAGCATTAATTAATTCTGTTTGTGTTTTCAAATCAATTATGTTTGCAGGCATTGCTGTTTTCTCAGCGGCAAATTTAAAATCAGGATCTGCATCTGAAAATTCTTTCTTAACAATTGATTCAAAAGAAGAAATACCTTTTGCAAATGCTGCTTCTTTTTCAACAGGTATAACAACTGTTGCAAATGATTCGCGAGGAATAGCATTTCTTAAACTTCCGCCATCAATTGTAGCAATTCTTAAGCTAAATTCTTTCTGAGCATATTTAAAGAATCTGTTCATTAACTTGTTTGAGTTTCCTCTGTAAAGAATAATTTCCAAACCAGAGTGACCACCTTTTAAACCAGTTATAGAAAGTTTATAAGCTACATGATTTGAAGGAACTGCTTCTTCTGTATAATGAAATTTGATACTGGCATCAATACCGCCTGCACAACCAACATATAGTTCACCTTCATCTTCAGAGTCAAGATTTAAAAGAATATCGCCATCAAGCAGACCTGGTTTTAATTCAAAGGCACCTGTCATTCCGGTTTCTTCATCAACAGTAAATAAACATTCAACAGGACCATGAGCAAAATCTTTTGCCTGCATTACTGCCATTGCTGCTGCAACACCTAATCCATTATCTGCACCCAAAGTAGTGCCTGTAGCTTTTACCCATTCACCATCAATCCAAGGTACAATAGGATCTTTTTCGAAATCGTGAACTTTATCGCTGTTTTTTTGTGGAACCATATCAAGGTGTCCCTGCATAATAATTCCTCTTCTGTTTTCCATACCAGGAGTTGCAGGTTTTTTAATTATTACGTTTCCAACTTCATCAACAATAGTTTTTAAACCGAGTTTTTCGCCAAACTCTTTCATGTACTGAATTATCTTTTCTTCTTTTTTTGAAGGATGAGGAATATTACACAACGCTTCAAAATTTTCCCATACTTGCGTAGGATTCAAATGATTTAACTTGCCCATGTTATTTGTATTTTAGTTTCAATTAAGAATTTAAAAGTAAGTATTTTTTTATTTTATTATTCAAACAATCAATAATAATTTTATGTTGTGCAACTTTCAATTATTGCTAAATTCTTAAGACACGAGAGTGTTTTTGATTCGTTTTGTCATCCAGAGTGAAGTGAAACGTAACGAAGGATCTATGTATACTTAACTAGATTACCTTCGGTGAAAAAGTTCTTCGCGGAGTTCATCCTGACGAAGGAAGGGCTCTGAATGACATTTTTTTTATATTTTCAGGACTTTTGACCTGACAATTGAACATTGTTACTATAATAATTATTGCGTAGCAACCCTTGCTACTGTTTCAATGCAAATAGCAGCAAAAGCAGCACCGTAGTCAAGGTCAATGTTCTCCATTGTATCGTGAGTATCATGGTAACCTGTGCGATGTAAGTCATAGTTTTCCATAAATAAAACTACAGGTATGCCTACGTCCGATAAAATCTGACAATCAGTATTGTACAATGAACTATGAGTGTGTAATTTTGTTCTAACCTCACCCATTAATGGTAAATGCTTTGCAACCTCAGGAATTGTAATACCATCAGTACTTCTTTTACCTCGGTTTAAATTACTTCTTGCAGAATTACAGTTTAACTTATACGCTAACTGATTCCACATTAGATTTGCAATATGTGCCTGATAAGCAATTTTTGTTGATTCAACACTTTTTCCCGGAGATATCTGAAAAATGTCACGATCTGTATCTTTATTATGACCAATCATATCCATAATAAATGCACCTACTATTTTTGTTGATGAAAGGTCAATATATTTTTCGTTTCCTAAATGTAATTTTAAAGTCTTTTCAATTATTGAACGACAGAAAAATCTGGCACCCAAACAATCAGAAGGAAATTCTTCTCCTGTAATGTGCATAAGCCAAACATCTCTTTCTAAAAGCCCTTTTTTAGACATCTCAAGAAAAATTGGTGCTGCCTGTAACAAAGTAGAGGATGCGGAGTAATTATCATCAGCTCCTTTTGCAGAAAGCCGTGCACCTGTGCCTCCGTTATCTTTATCATAAACATCTTCCATATAAGCAGTATCGTAATGATCCCCCATAATAACTGCTTCATTTCTGTTTTTGCCCGGAATTATTACAAGAATATTTCTTTCATATGTTTTTCCTTCCTGATTCATTCTCCAGCCACCAAATGCATCAAATGAAAAATCGGTGTCCCATTTAAAAGGTGTTTCGCCACAAAGTGCAATGCCTTCCATCTTAGCTTCTGAAATTGCTTTCTTGTGTCTGTCTAAAAGGTAATCACCTAACGGTTCCAAATCTCTTTTCTTATGTGTAATATTTGTTAAAGTAGGATCGTCTTGAACACAATCTGCGTTGTCTTTATTTATAAATGCACCATGAGCTAAAAAATTAATGTCATTCCACCACGATTCTTCAAATTTTCTATTTGCTGTTTTGTTAAATGTTATAGATTCTGGTAATGTGTTGACTGCTTCTTTGCTTTCAATAACTTTTTCAACTTCTTTTAACAAAAATTCTCCATCTGCTTTATTTGTTGCTTTTACGGCAATCTCCCTTAACCATTGATCTAAAGATTCATGTTTGCTTATTTGTAACAAATGTCTTGCAAATTCTCTGCTTAACTTTTTTTCTCCTAATTCATGAAACTTGTCAATTAATGTTATAATGTTATGAGCTGTCTGGTGGTGGTAATGATCATGTTTTCGGTCAAGAGAATATATTGCTGTTAAATGAGATTTCCTTTTTAATAATCTTGGCCAGAGTTCAATAACATTATTAATGTTTTTATCTTGAATATTATACGCAGTAAAATATCCATTTAAACTTTCAGACTGTATAGTTATTTCATTTGTTTTCGACGACAGATAAGCAACTAATGGTCTGTGCCAGTACACTTCATATAATCCAACTTGCATTGGTGGAAAAAGAAACCGATAACCAAATAAACCTCCTTTTGCTAAATGTGTTTCTGCGTGCAAAATATTAATTCGTTTTGCTTTTGGTCCGTCAATTATTAGTTTGTAGTCATTAGTCCATAATTGGCAATTTCTGGCAAGTGGCTTATCGTAAAGTCCTATAGTGTCTAAGTCTGTGCTAAAAAGAATTTTAATAAGTTTATCAGCTCTTGGTGTTTGTAATAATTCATCTTCATGTTTATGGATTCTTTGCCAACGATGTGTACGGTGATATGTGTTATTAACAAGGTTCAGATGAATATCTTTTTCTTTTATATCTGGATGAGGTTCATGTAACCATCCAGATTGAGGTACACGTACTCCTCCGTTACCACTGTGTCTGGCAACAAGTTTTAATAATGAAATTTGCTGGGCAGTGGGTAGTTCATGTTTTAATTTATTATACGTTGGCATTCCCCAGAAAACTAAGCTTCCCGGAAATGGTAAAAGTGCAGTTTTACCTTGTAAATATTGTTCTTTTAATTGTTGTGGTAGCTCAGAAAATGGTTTAAAAGTTAATAGATATTTTACGTTTTCAAATGAATCAGTTTCTTTTATTATATATTGTTTAGTCCATGATGGAAGGGAAGTGCATGAAGAAGTTGGTAAAACTTTAAAGCCACAGTCGTTTAAATTAATATTATCAATAAAATTTTCACCAAATGCATCTTTAATAATATTTTGAATATAATTTAAAGAATCTGTTTCATCTTTTTCGTTGTCTGGCGAATTATAAAAGCTTTTCCAGAATGCTTTTTCAGGCCCCTGTTCGCTTCCACCAAAAAAAGTCCATCTTACTCTTCCTTTATCATCTTGTGTTTTAGAAAATACAAGGGGTAAAAAAACTACAAATTTCTCATTTACAAACTTTCCTGCATTTTTTGATAATTCATCAGGCCAGTACACATTGTTCGTAAGGTTATGATGTTGATGCCCAGCAATATGATTTACGGTTTCACCTTTCCCAAGTTTTATAATTTGATGCATTATTTGTTCCCCAATATGCACTATGCCAGGCTTTAGCTCGCTTTCTTCCTCAAGTTCAGAAATATGCCATCCATATTCATCGTTTTTTGAAAAAATGTTGTAATCAATTTCTCCATATGGCGAAATACCCACTCTTGGCGGAGGCATAAATTCTGAATAAGCCTGCAGGGGAAAATTTCCTTCGCTGTGTAACAACGTGAAATCAGTCATTAGAGCATGCCATCCAATATTATTGTTTATCATATATATGATTACTTAATTGTTTTCTCAAATTTAAATATTTATCTGAAATGAACAAAAAGATCGGTTTGTTTTAAAACTTAATCGAAAATAATGCATTCAAATAAAATCATTTCATATTTTTGTTGATAATTAAATAAACATAAAATCATAGTTAAATTAAATATGGAAGAATTTAAAATTAAAATATACGGTATATTACCTGTTACCCGCAAGCAGTTTGTGTATGGTTATACTTTTTTCTTTTTAACATTTGTAGCTGCTATAGTTTATTTGTTTTTCTTCCCGGTTGATAAATCTGCAGAAACAGATTCTATTTTTAGGAAACTGTTTTCAGATTATGCAATACTTACTTTTTTGTTTTTTCTAATATGGATAGTTATTGAAGGTATCTTTTATTGGGATCGTTTTATTAAAGCACAAAAAAGAATAATTGAAAACCAAAAAAGTGTTATTGAGTTAAGGAACCAACATCTTGAGCAACATAAAGAGGAAATTACTTCGCAAAGAGATGAAATTACTGCACAACGTGATGAAATTGAAGCTCAACGTGATTTGGTAGTTTCTCAAATGTCAACTATTACACATCAAAAGAAAGAATTAACAGATAGTATTCAGTATGCCTATAAAATTCAGTGTGCTTTGTTACCACCTGAAAGTTATGTTAATCAATGTTTACCTAATAGTTTTATTTTATATATGCCTAAGGATGTTGTTAGTGGTGACTTCTTTTTTGTTGAACAAACAAATGGTTATACTATTGTTGCTGCTGTAGATTGTACCGGACATGGTGTTCCTGGTGCAATGATGTCTGTTATTGGTTATAATTTATTAAACCAGGCAGTAAAAATTAATAGAATAACCAGACCTTCAGATATTCTTGGATTTCTTGATGTTGGTGTTACTGAAATTTTAAGGCAGGCTCATAACGAAAGCGGAGTAAAAGATGGTATGGATTTATCGTTAATAAGTATTGATAATCAGATGCGAACCTTTGAATACGCAGGTGCATATAATTCTATTTATTACATTCATAATAAAGAATTAATAGAGGTTAAGGCTGATAAATTTCCTATTGGTGTAAACGAAGATGGAGTAGGTGATGTATATACGAATAATGGTTTGCCTGTTTCTAAAGGCGACATGGTTTATCTTTTTTCTGATGGGTATGCCGATCAGTTTGGCGGACCGAAAGGAAAGAAATTAAAATATAAACAACTTGAAGAGATTTTAGTACAGGTTTGCGAAGAGCCTGTTGAAAATCAAAAACAATATCTTAAAAAGAGATTTCTTGACTGGAAAGGAAACGAAGAGCAGGTTGATGATATTTTAGTAATCGGAATCAGAGTGTAATTTGTTCTGATTTTATTTCTTTGCCGTAAAAAATTTCACCTCTGGCGGAAAAAACGTCAGCAATATCTGTTGTTTCAAATTTTATTGTTCCGTTTTTTGTGCATTTATTTTTAATTTCTGAATGGCGATTTAAATAATCAATAAGACTATCCGCAATTATGGTATCCTGAGAAATTAATTTTATATGCGGAGGTACAAATTTTCTAATTGTTTCAGCAATTAATGGGTAATGTGTACAGCCTAAAATTATAGTATCTATATTTTTACTTTTAGACAGTAAAGCATTAATGTCTTTTTCAAAGAAATAATCCGCACCGGAATTTTTGTGTTCTCCGTTTTCTACTAATGGAACCCATAATGGGCAAGCTTGTTGGAACGTTTTAATTTCAGGAAAAAGTTTTTCTATTTCTATCGGATATGATTCTGAAAGTACTGTTCCTGCTGTACCTAAAATACCTACTTCTCTTGTCTTTGTTAAATTTCCAACAGCTTCGGCACTTGGTCTTATTACTCCAAGTACACGACGATTAGAATCTATTTTTGGTAGATCGTTTTGCTGTATTGTTCTTAATGCTTTTGCTGATGCCGTATTACAAGCCAGAATTACCAAATGACATCCCTGAGAAAATAAATGATTTACTGCCTGTAGGGTATATTGATAAACTACATAGAATGATCTTCCTCCGTATGGTGAGCGGGCATTATCGCCTAAATAAATGTAATCGTATTGTGGTAATTTTTTCTCGAATTCTTTTAAAATTGTTAATCCACCAAAACCAGAATCAAATACACCAATAGGACCGGGAGAATTTTTAAGCATATTTTAATAAAATATTGAGCAAAGCTATAAATATTATTATTTGTTGAATAAAAAAAGACTGCTAATTTATATTAACAGTCTTTTTTTTATTGTGAGAATATTTTAGCGGATTATTGAGACAACTCCTGTTACAGGTTCTCTTCCGTTGTTTAGTTTTATAATAAAAATGTATGATCCCATGGGTAAATCTTTTCCTTTTCTTGTTCCGTTCCACCTGTTTGAACTAGTTGTATATTCAAGACCAGAACCTGTAAATGAAAATATTTTATCTCCCCATCTGTTAAATATTTCTACTGAAATATCACTGTAACCAAGAATATTTGTGATTTCAAAATCATCATTTTTCCCATCACCGTTAGGAGTTATTACTGTTGGAATTTCAACAGGTAATTCAGGAACGTCTATTAAAATTGTGTCAATTTCATTACAATTGTTAAAATCGGTTACCGTAACAATATATAAACCATTTCCGATACTTGTAATTATTTGTGTAGTTTGTCCTGTTGACCAGCTATATGAGTATGGTAAGGTTCCTCCATTAGTATAAACAGTGGCTGCTCCGTCAGTAGAGTTGAAAAAAGTAGGATTAATGAATGATGTTGAAATAGTAAGAGCAGTTGGGTTTGTAATATTAATATTTAAAACAGAATCAATACAATTATTGCCATCTGTTATTGTTAAATCATAATCTCCTTCAGGAAGATTTGTTAAACTTGCTGTTGTTAAATTGTTAGACCAGTTATACTGATATGGAATTGTTCCTCCAGATGCATTTGCTACAATTACTCCATTATTTAAGTTGTTGCAAGTAATATGTGTAATAATTGGACTAATTGTTAAAGTAGATGGTTGTGTTATTTCTATTGATAATGGTACCACACAGGCACCATAAGTATCAGTTACTGTAACGAGGTAATTTCCTGCTGAAAGATTTGATGCCGTATTGGTTGTATTTGTAACATCATGCTGCCATATGCATGAAAATGGTGCTATACCATTTGTAATAGTTATAGTTGCAGCTCCGTTTGATTCTCCATTGCATTGAACGTTAGTTATTGTTGATTGCCCAATACCAGAAGTTGTGATAAGTCCAACCTCTGCATTTGTTGTAGCAGAACAGTTTAATGCATCTGTAACCGTTACAGTATAAATACCAGCAGGTAAATTATTTAACATTGCAGTTGAACCGGGAGTATTCCAATAATATAAATATCCTGGGGTTCCGCCTGAAGGAGTGATTGTTATGCTTCCTAGTGTTCCGCAAGTATGATTAATCACTGAAGAGTCTAAAGAAATTTGTGAAGGTTCAACAATATTTATGGAAGAGTTTACTGTACATCCGTTTATGTCAGTAACAGTAACGTCATATGTGCCTGCACCTAATCCTGATAAGGTTAAGCTGGTATTTGTAATTCCTGACCATGTTGCAACAAATGGTGATGTTCCGTTTTGCACTATCAGTGAAATATTCCCGGTAGAGTCACCATGACAGGATATGTTTGAAATGTTATTTTGTAAACTTAAATTGCCATCATCATAGCCAACAATAACAGATGTTATTACGGTACATGAATGTGAGTCTGAAACAGTAACTAAATAAGTGCCATTTGTTAAATTATTGTGAGATGGTAAAGTTGTACTGTCAAACCATGTATATGAATATGGAGTAACGCCACCATTTACTGATAATGTAGCATCTCCTAATACTGTGCAGAGCATGTTGGTAACCGTAGAGTCAATAACTATAATTGAAGGTGATGAGATAGTAATACTTTGTGCATCCTGACAGTTGCCGGCATCACTTACCACTACATTATATGTGCCTGCGGTTAAGCTGTTAAAAGTATTTGTTGGGAACCAGTCGGTTCCGTTATTTATGCTATACTGAGTTGCACCTGGGGCTGTAATAGTTAAGCTTCCTGAGTTTTCTCCATAACAATTTACATCTATAGGTGTAATGCTTGTGATAGATATTCCTGTATTTCCTGCAATATCAATATTACTTAATGTAAACTGACAACCAGCAGCATCGGTAATAATAGCAGTATGACCACCAATGCCTAAATTGGAGAAAATATTATTTGTTCCTGTTGCACCGCCATCAAGAGAATAATTTAAAGGAGCTGTTCCACCTGTTGCATTAATTGTTATAGAACCGTCAGGGGTGCCAGAACAAGTGGTTACCGGAGTTGTAGTTGCAGTTGCTGTTGGACTCGGATTTACATAAATCGTTATGTCTGTTGGAGGACCGCTACATCCGTTTGCAGAAGGGGTAACAGTATATGTAACACTTTCCTGAGTTGTTCCTGAATTTATCAAAGTTTGTGAAATTGTAATATCAGAACCAGATGACGCGCCTGAAATATTTGCACCGGCATTAACAGTCCAGTTGAATGTAGCTCCGGTAACAGCAGAAGAAAGAGCAATGTTTGTAGTTGAGCCACTACAAAAAGTTTCAGATGTTGGAAATGGAACAACAGTTGGTATATTGTTAACATTCACTGTTGTTGTTCCGGTAGTTGTTGAACCGCATGCGTCAGTAGCAGTTACAGTATATGTTTGGTTAGCCGGTGGGTTTACTGTTATTGTGCCAGTGGTATATCCGGTAGGATTCCAGGTATATGAAATAGGATTTTGTCCTCCATTAATATTTAGTCCAATAGTTGCATTATTCCCCAGACATATTGTCTGATCTG
Source organism: Bacteroidia bacterium (assembly GCA_016218155.1). Classification (NCBI taxonomy): domain Bacteria; kingdom Pseudomonadati; phylum Bacteroidota; class Bacteroidia; species Bacteroidia bacterium. The sequence goes on along the minus strand of JACREQ010000105.1, from coordinate 38,037 downwards.
CTGTTATTGTACTTGAAAATGGAGTTGAATTATCCAGAATATTTAAAGAACCATTCTGAACTACTGGTGTTCCGCATAAATTTGTTTGTATTGTAAAGTCAATGTTTTCAGAAGATTCAACAGTTCCCTCGTTTATTGGGACTATTGTTAGAGTTGTTGTTGATTGACCAGCAGGGATTGTTACAAAATAATTGTTTGGTGCCGACCATGTTCCAGAAATATCAGGAATGGTATAATAATCTGTTCCAAAAGTAGCTGATCCTGCTATTGCAAATGGAATATTTCTGTTAAAAGGAGTTGGACTTGTTAATCCAAATGTTATTTGTCCATTGCTGCAACCTTCAACCATTGCAGCATTTCCACCGGCAAGGGGATTTGAGTATGCAACATCTATTTGATTTATTGAAGGGCTTGTAAAGCTTCCTGACTCTAGAAAAACTCCGGAGTCATAAACATAGTCTGAAACATCTGCAATAATTATTTTCATGTGATATACTGCACATGGTGTTACACTACAAGTTGCAGTTAATACAGTTGTAAAGCCATCATATTGTAGATTATATGCACTGACACCATTATCCCTGTAGTAAGAGCAGTTTGTACATCCACCACCAGTTGATCCGGCTGCGCCATATCCATTATTTACAGAATTAATTGCAACCGGTGTAGTTCCAGTACCTGGAACAATTGCAATATTTTTATTTGAATAAGCTTCTGGACCCCCAGTAACAAAGAAACCAAAAACATCATTATAAATATCGCCAACAAATTCATTATATTCTTCAGAAGCAAAAACATATCTGAATGTGATTACGTTAGATTCAGGAACAAAATCAAATTCAAGACCCATTGCATCGTATGTAGGAGATATAATAGAATTTAAAGTACCATCTCCGCCTCTTACATTTACAGTAGACATATCAGCTAAGGAGTTTGGACCAGGTGCACCTAAAACATTTCCTGTTGATAAAATTATACCATTACTAATTCCAATAACAGAGGATGCATTGTTAAATAGTCCATAATTTGATGATGAAGTGCTTGCATATGCAGCTCCGGTATTACTGAAAGTTGCATTAGAATATGTTACTCCAGATCCAACTAATTGATCTACAAAAAAACTTGCAGGATTATTCATAGTTGAAATTGTAACCTGAGCATTACTAGTTTCAAAGAAACCAAAAGAAACTAAGCAAAATAATACTAAATAAAATAATAGTTTCATAAGTTTAAATTAGGTTTAATGAACAAATTTAATTTTAGTTATCTGGTTAACCTGACAAATGTAAAATATTTTTTCAAAACTCCAAATATTAAAGTGTTAAAAATGAATTAAACACGAATCTAAAAATATTTGATGGTATTGAATTTAAAAAATAATTGTTGAAAACATTTTAAAATATTGTATAATCATAACTTCTATATTATCAGAATAAAAAATGCATTTCTATAACTATTTTTTATTATTAGAAGAAAAATGTTGATGGTATAAAAAAAAAGTATAATTTCGCGAAATATTTGAAAACTTAGAATAGCTATCAAAACTGACTAACATATGTATTGGACTCTTGAATTAGCCTCGAAATTAGAGGATGCCCCTTGGCCAGCTACCAAAGATGAACTTATCGATTTTGCTATTCGTTCTGGTGCGCCAATGGAGGTAATTGAAAACTTACAGGAACTTGAAGACGAAGGTGAGGTTTATGACAATATAGAAGATATCTGGCCTGATTATCCTACTAAAGAAGATTTTTTATTTAACGAAGACGAATACTAAAATTTTTAAATATCAAATTGGTTTTGATATTTAAGGATTCGGACTTTCTAATTTATTAAAAATATCCTCCTTTTTTATTGGTCTTAAATTTTTATACCAGCGAAAGTTAGGTAAAAGCAATTCCGTTGCCGGTAACTCATCTATTGGGTGAAGAACTGCTGTAGGTTTAGTAAGGAATAATATTCTGGCAACCTGACCACTATCTAAATAAATTGTCATTTTACTGCTTTCTGCAGTATTTGCACCAATTAATTCATTATTGTCTTTTGGGAAATATATAGATTGTCCGTTTCCATCAACTTCAATTCTGTTAAGTTCATTATTAATTATATAACCAATCATGTTTTTGCCTTTTACCTGATTAAAGCGAATACTATCTTCCTGCGAAATAACAAATGCCAGATTTTGCAACACAACGTAATCTGCCTTGTTGTTTTTAGTGTGAATTTCAATAAATTCAGCTGTTAGCTGATGTACATCTGACCATAATATTGGTACATTAAAAAGTCGGATAACTGAGTCTCTCAGAGAATATGTTAAAGAATCGCAACTTCCCTGTAAGTCTGGTTTAAAAAGCCTTACTTTATTGTATGCCCTTATTAACTTAAATAATCCAATACTGTCATTTAAAGTTGTTGACCTTAAAGTATCTGCATGTAAAAATAGTGTGTCGGTTTTTCCATAATTAATAAATACAGCACTGTCAGTTAACATGGCCTGCTCAGGTGATTCATAATAATATCCATAGTTTCCGAGTAACAAGATATTTGATGTTGTGTCAATTATTTCAACATTCTTATATGCTTTACCAAATTTTTTATTTCTATCATAATATAAACTATCACCTTTAATTGTTTGTGCTTTACTTTTTAAAAAAGCATTTTTGTTAAATTGGCTTATTTCAGTTTTAGTATTATACCAACCATTTTCACAATAAATTAAGTTAGAATCACCGACAATTCTTGAAGGTCCGTAAAATGATGCAATTTCTGATTCTGTATTATACCTTAATGAGTCAGAATACATGTGATATTGCGGATTTGTTAAAATAACACTTTTTACAGCAACAAAATCTTTTAACAACGAGAAATAATACCCCCATTCGCTTACCAATGAATTTTCACCATCTTTTATTTTTCCCCAGTTAAAATAATATCCAGTATTTAGATTTCGATCATAGTTCATCGAATCTGTTGTTAAAATTGCAGTTTTATTTGTAAGTTTAACATTATTCCTAACCTGTGCTATCTTGGTGTTTCCATAATATCTGATTGAGTCGCCCCATAAATGAATTGTATCTCCAATATTTATATGCACATGTCCATACATTACAACATTATTTCTTACCGAATTAAAATAAGCGCTATCACAAAATAACAAAGCGCTATCATGTTTAAAAGCTACATTACCAGAGAGCCTTTTAATTTCTTTTCCTAATAGATTTTCATCATAATCAATTGCGTCGGCATTAATTAGCTCAATCTTTTTTACTTGTTGTGCACTTAAAGTAAAAATTATTATTGTAAACTGTAATAATATTAAGACTAGTCTTCTCATTTATTTTTCGAAAATTAACAAATAGCAAATGTATTTAATTATACTTTGTTTGCTTTTAATAATTCAGTTATAATGTTATCAACTGAAATTCCTTCTGCTTCTGCTTTGTAATTTTTAACTAATCTGTGTCTTAAAATAGGGTGTGCAATGGCTTTTACATCTTCAATATCTGGAGAGAATTTACCATTTAATACAGATAATGTTTTTGCTCCTATTATTAAAAATTGTGATGCTCTTGGACCTGCACCCCAGTTAATATATTTTGAAGCAAAATCATTTGCTTTTTCAGTTCCAGGGCGGGTAGAAGAAGTAAGATTAACAGCATATCTTAAAACATTGTCGTTAACCGGAACTTTACGAATTAAATCCTGATAAAAAATTATATCTTCTGCAGTTAGAACTTTCTCAACATTAGTTTTTATTTCTGATGTTGTAGATCTAACAATGTTTATTTCATCATCAAATTTGGGATAATCAAGTGTTGTGTTAAACATAAAACGGTCAAGCTGAGCTTCTGGTAAGGGATATGTTCCTTCCTGTTCAATAGGATTTTGTGTTGCGAGAACAAAAAATGGGTTATCTAAATTAAAATGCTGACCGGCTGCTGTAACAGATCTTTCCTGCATGGCTTCAAGTAAAGCAGCCTGAGTTTTTGGGGGTGTTCTGTTAATTTCATCTGCAAGAATAAAGTTTGCAAATATTGGTCCCTTAACAAAGCGAAATTGACGATTTTCATCCAATACTTCAGTCCCAATAATGTCAGATGGCATTAAATCGGGAGTAAACTGTATTCTTTTATATTTTAAGCCGAGTGAATTTGCAATTGTAGTAACCAAAAGGGTTTTTGCAAGTCCAGGTACTCCAATTAATAAACAGTGACCGCGACTGAATATTGTTATCAATACTTCCTTTACAACTTCGTCCTGCCCAATAATTACCTTTTTTATTTCATTTGAGAGCCTTTCGTGAGCTTGTCTGAGGTTTTTAATTGCTTCAACATCGTTAGAAGAATTCATCGTATTATTTGTTAAAAAGTAATTTATTTAATCCAGCCTTTGTACATAAAGTTGCAGTTTTTATAGGAATTGTCAATGTGAATGTAAGTTGTTTTTTGTTCTTTCTCAATCCATTCATTCATTATTTCCTGTTTCTTTTTAGCAATTGCAACTTCCTGAATTTTCTGATAGTCATCGGTTAAATTTGCTTTATGTGACGGATATCTTGCTTTTAATCTGATTATTTTGTAACATTTTTTAGCTTTTTCGTCAGTAAACTCAAATGGAGAACTTATTTCTCCAACCTTTAATTTTTTTGTCCAGTAAGAAATCGAACCATCTATTTGTTCTGTATCAAATCTACTGTTATTAGTGTAAGGATTAATTGCTAATCCGCCGTTTAAGCGTGTTTCAACATCCTGACTATATTTTTCTGCAGCTTTGTTAAATTTAATTGAATCTGTTTTTACTGCCTTTGAAAGACTGTCTAATCTACTTCTGCAGGTTACTGCAGATACAGGGTCAACTTTAGGGGAGATTAAAATATGTCTTACATTTATTTGTTCACCACGTCTTTCAATAAGTTGAATAATATGAAATCCAAAGTCTGTTTCAACAATTTTTGATACTTCACCATCTTTTAACTTAAAAGCAACAGCAGCAAATTCAGGAACAAGGTCACCTCGTCCTAGAAAGCCAAGTTCGCCACCTTTTGTAGCACTTTGTGTATCTTCACTATATAAAACAGCGAGAGTACTGAATTTATCGCCTTTTAAGATTCTTTCTCGTAATTCATTTAACTTGGCTTTTACAGCAAGTTTTTCCTTGTCGGTAATTGTTGGATAAAGAACAATCTGCTCATATTCAATTTCCTCATTAATCATAGGAATTGAGTCAACAGGAAGATCTTTAAAAAACTGGCGAATTTCTGATGGTGTTGCCTTTAAACTACCTGTAAGTTTATCCATCATTTTTTCAGCTAACATCTGTTTTTTTAATGACTCACGTAATAAAACTTTTATTTCCTGAATTGTTTTTCCTATTGATTCTTCAAGTCTTTTTTCTGAACCTGCCTGAGAAATAAACATTCTTATTTTTCTGTCAATTTGAGAATCTACTTCTTTATCAGTAATTGTAATACTGTCTAAATCGGCTCTGTGAAGTAATAAGCTTTGGTATAAAAGTCCTTCAAAAATTGTACATTTTAAATCTACTTCATTGCTGTTTTTTTCTAATTGTACAAACTGACCTTCAATATCACTTTTTAAAATGTAGTTGTTACCAACTATCGCAATAATTTGATCAATTACTTTATCTTGTGAGAATATCCAGTTTGAATAACTAAATATTGTAAAAAAAGAAAAAAGGAAAATGGCTTTTTTATTCATGTTTAATAGGTTTCAAAATTCTTTTTATTTGATTCATCTTTTAACGCATTATTTTCTAATTTATTTAATAAATCAATTTTGCGTTTAGTAAGTATAATCGGTGTAATTAATTTTCTTGCAGATTCTAATGGGGCAGAACTTCCTGCAAGTTGAAATTCTCTGATGCTAACAAAATAAAAATAATTTGTATCGCTTACTTCAATCTGCTTATTTGTTTTTAGAAATGATTCCTGATCAGTAATAGTTGTAGGTGTCATCTCTAAAATTGTATTAAATGATACCCAATTATCATTAAAATTATCAAACTTAAATGCGTATTTGTTACAATAATCGTCAAGTTTTTTTAAGTCCTTTTCTTTTGTGCTCGAATATAATGCTTTTGCTTTTTCGGGATTTGGTGCTGATTTTGGAAGTTCTATAAATATTGCTTTTACTATATTTTCTTCTAAATAAAACTCATTCGGATGTGCATTATAGTATTCTGTTATTTCCTGATCTGAAATAATTGTATCTAATTTTTGAGCAATAAAACTTTGTTGATATTTATATATTAATAGTGAGGTTTTATAATTTTCTAATTCACGGCTTACATCCATTTGCTCGTCGTTTAGGTTTACTTCAGCCAGATGAAGAAGAACTTGTTTTTTTGCCCATTTCTCTGTAAAGCTTTTTACAAGCTCTATGCTATCTTCTTTAGATGATACCCCACTTAAAATATCTTTTAAATCTGATGGGTATAGATATTCGTTATACACTCTGGCAATCGGTTTTTCGTCAGAAACTTTATCCGACGAACAGGCAATATTAAAAGCCAATAAAATGATTATAAAAGATGAAATTTTCATTTTATGAAAAAAACGGGAAGAAAAAATCTTCCCGTAAATATTTATTTTATAGTAGATAAAATTTCTTTGTTAACTGTTATTGTATGCTTAGCCCTTAACTCAGTAATCCAGTTTTTCTCAAGAAAAGCCTGATAGTCTGCTGTAGCTAGACCCTTAGCTTCAGGCAATGTTTTTACCTGAGGTTCTATCATTTTGTTAACATAATATATATAATGCTTTTCTGTGTTTAATCCAAATGCTTTGTTGTTAGCTGACTGTTCGTTAAAAGCGATATTGTCAATAGTTGTATTATCACCTTTCTGATAAAGTTTGTTTTCAACAATTTTTAAAGCTAAAGTATCTTTTTTAGTTTCCATTTTTACAATGTCTTCATTTGTATAACCTTTAGCAATTTTTTTCTCGATAAGTTTTAAAGTCTCATCTTTTGCTTTATCATCAGCATATTGAAAGGTTGTTACATCTGCACGTTTTTCCCACATGTAATTATTCTTATTTTTTTCATAAAATTCTTTTAACCCAACAGTGTCCTTAACAGCTTTAGACCATACCATTTTATCGGTTAAATCAAAAAGTAAAATACCATCATGGTATTCATTCATTAAATATCTGAATTGTGGAAATTTACTGTCTAATCTTGCTTCTTCGTATGCAATTATTTTATCTTCTGAAAATTTGTTAAATTGTTCGTTAATGAACATTGTTAGCATTACCGGAGCAACGTTTTCAGTTTTTGTTTTTTTCTTGTTATTTTCTAAATAATTTGCAAACTGTTTCTGATTATAAGTTGAATCACCAATTGTAAACAATGGTTTTGTTAAAGCAGCAGCTTTTACAGCTTTCCAGTTACATGTGAATAATGAAGTGTCGGCAACTTTATAAAATTCTGCAAGTTGTTTGTCGTTTAATTTATAATTATATTCTTTCTTTAATTTTCCAATTAAAGATATTCTGCTTTGTTGAGCACGACTATCTTTTGTGAGCTTTGTTTGCAAATCTGATTTAACTTCTTCATATGTTCCAACAGGTTTGCTGTCAACCTTTTTAAGTATATGCCATCCAAAAGCTGTTCTTACTGGTTTTGAATAGTCGCCTTTATTTTTTAAAGCAAAAGCTGCTGCTTCAAATTCAGGTACCATCCTTCCGGTTCCAAACCAAGGAAGCTCTCCACCTTTTTTTGCAGATGATTTATCATCAGAAAACTCTAATGCAGTTTTTCCAAAGTCGTCACCAGCTTGTAATTTAGCATATACATCGTTTATTTTATCCTCGGCTTTCTTTACATCTTCTGGTTTTGCATCTCTTGGAACAATAACCATAATATGTGCAACTTTTACTTCTCCAGGGTTAGTTGTTTTTTCGGTAAGTTTAATTACATGATAACCAAATGCAGTTCTTACTGGTGTTGAAATATCACCAACTTTCATATTGTAAGCAGCATTTTCAAACGGATAAACTGTTGAAAGAACTGAGAAGTAACTGATATCTCCGTCCGTGTTTTTTGTAGTTTCATCTTCAGAGTTTTCTTTGGCTAGCTTTCCAAAATCTTCACCGGCTATAGCTCGCTTGTATAAATCAAATGCTTTGTTATAAGCAACTAATGTGTCTTGTGGTGTAGGATTGTCAGATAACTTTATTAAAATATGACTTGCACGTAATGCAATCTTTTTTCTTTCATAGGCTTCTTTTAGTAATTTTTCATCAACATCTTTATCTACAAGATAAGGAATAGATAATTGTTTTCTGTAACCTGCCAATTCTTTTTTAAAGGTTTCAACTGTATCTAATCCTAATTTTTGAGCTTCAAGAACTTTTAATTTAAAATTAATAAATAACTCTAAATAATCATTTAGTGATTTGTTATCAATTTGAGTGTCCTTAGTATTATTCTTTTTGTAAATACGGACAAATTCTCCCTTTGAAATTTTAGAGTTGTCAATGGTTAGCAATGTTGCATCATCATCATTTGCTTGTCCGAAAACTGTTGCCACTGATAGCAGCACAAATAAACCTGTTAAATTAATGAAACGTGTCATAATTTTATTATTCATTGTTAATTGTTATTCTCTACTGTAATTTGGTGCTTCACTTGTGATTGTTACACCGTGTGGGTGACTTTCTGTAACACCTGCACTGGTTAATCGAACAAATTTTGCGTTTTGTAATGCTGTAATATTTTGCGACCCGCAATATCCCATTCCTGCTCTTAGACCACCAACCATTTGGTATAAAACTTCATATAAAGTTCCTTTGTATGGAACTCTTGCTGATATACCTTCTGGAACAAGTTTTTTAATATCATCTTCCATGTCCTGAAAATAACGATCCTTTGAGCCTTTTTGCATTGCTTCAATAGAACCCATTCCTCTGTATGATTTAAATTTTCTGCCTTGAAAAATAATTGTTTCGCCTGGTGATTCTTCTACTCCTGCAAATAGACTTCCTGCCATTATTGAGCTTGCGCCGGCTGCCAGTGCTTTAACAATGTCACCTGAATAACGTATTCCACCGTCTGCAATTACAGGAACTCCGCTGCCCTTTATACTTTTTGCAACTTCATAAATTGCAGAAAGCTGAGGAACTCCAACACCAGCAATAATTCTGGTTGTGCAAATTGAACCAGGACCAATGCCCACTTTTACTGCATCTGCACCTGCTTTTACAAGTATTTTTGCAGCTTCAGAGGTTGCAATGTTGCCAACAATAAATTCCATTGAAGGATATTTTTTCTTGGCTCTTTTGAGCATTTCAATAACACCTTTCGAATGACCATGGGCAGTATCAATTGTAATAGCATCAACTTGTGCATTTACAAGTTCGTCAATTCTGTCTATTGTATCTGATGTTACACCAACTGCTGCGGCAACTCTTAATCTTCCTTTTTCATCTTTACATGAATTAGGACGATCTTTGGCTTTTGTTATATCTTTATAGGTTAATAAACCTATTAATCTGTTTTTACTGTCAACAACAGGAAGTTTTTCAATTTTGTGATGTTGTAAAATCTCAGAGGCTTTATGTAAATCGGTAGATTGAGATGTTGTAATAATGTTTTTTGATGTCATTACTTCTTTAATAGGACGTTTTGCATTTTGCTGAAAACGTAAGTCGCGGTTTGTAACAATGCCCACTAAGATTTTATTTTTGTCAACAACTGGAATTCCTCCAATTTTATATTCTTTCATTAAATTTAGTGCATCTCCAACTGTTCCATCTTTACTTATTGTGATTGGATCCAGTATCATTCCATTTTCGGCACGCTTTACCCTCATAACTTCCTTTGCCTGCTGCTCTATGGTCATATTTTTATGAATGACCCCAATACCTCCTTCACGTGCCATTGCTATTGCAAGAGTAGAATCTGTAACAGTATCCATTGCTGCAGAAACAACCGGAATATTTATACTAATATTTCTGGTAAATTGTGAGCATAATGAAACCTGTCTGGGCATCACTTCACTATATGATGGAACAAGTAATACATCATCAAAGGTTAAGCCTTCGTCTAAAATTTTATCTGCTAAAAATGACATTTGTAAGCTGATTTAGATTAAAATTGCGTGAAATTACTAAAAAAATGCTGACATGATGTTTCCTGTGCTATTTTTTTGTATTTTTTAACAAGATTTTTGTAAATTGTAATTGTAAGTAAATCAATTGAATGAGTTTAAGGAAATATTAGCAAAGTACTGGGGTTATACAAAATTTCGAGAGTTACAAGAAGAAATTATTATTTCTGTATTTAAAGGAAATGATACTCTAGGATTGCTTCCAACTGGTGGAGGTAAGTCAATTACATTTCAGGTTCCTGCTCTAGCTAAGCCAGGTGTATGCTTAGTTGTAACACCTTTAATTGCTTTAATGAAAGATCAGGTAGAAAATTTAAGAAAGAAGAATATTAAAGCAAATATGGTTTTTTCGGGAATGTCTCAAAGAGAAATTGATCTGGCTCTTGAAAATGCCTGTTTTGACCCAGAACTTAAATTTTTGTACTTATCTCCGGAAAGATTAGGAACCGATTTATTTAGAGAGAAAATTAAGGGGATGAAAGTTAATTTTCTTGTTGTTGATGAGGCTCATTGTATTTCACAATGGGGTTATGATTTTCGACCATCATATTTAAAAATTGCAGAAATTCGCGAATTAATTCCTAAAACTCCGATTCTTGCATTAACTGCAACTGCAACTCCTGAAGTTGTTGAAGATATTCAGAATAAATTACTTTTTAAATGTAAAAATGCAATTCAGAAAAGCTTTGAAAGAAAAAATCTTACATATTTTGTAAAACATACCGAAGATAAATTTGCTGATTTACTTAAAATATCAAATCATAGTCCAGGTACAGGTATAGTTTATGTCCGAAACAGAAAAAAAACTGTTGAGATTGCAAATTTTTTAAGAAAACAAAAGATTTCAGCAGATTTTTATCATGCGGGTCTTGATATGCAAACCCGAAATAAAAAACAAGAAGATTGGAAATCAGGTAAATGTAGAATAATGGTTTCTACAAATGCTTTTGGAATGGGTATAGATAAACCTGATGTACGTTTTGTTGTTCATATGGATTTACCTGATTCAATAGAAGCGTATTTTCAGGAAGCAGGTAGAGGGGGTAGAGATGAAAAAAGGTCGTTTGCGGTTTTACTTGTTAATGAGGTTGATAGAATGAAGCTTGCAGAGCAGGTTGAAATTTCATTTCCTCCAATAGATAAAATCAGGCAGGTTTATAATGCTTTAGGAAATTATTTGCAGGTACCTATCGGTTCCGGAAAAGGACGAGAATTTGAATTTAGCCTTACAGGCTTTGTAAGTCAATATAAATTTGAGATTCTTGTAGCTTTTAGTAGTTTAAAGCTTCTGGAACAAGAAGGCTACATTACTTTAACCGATGAAATTGAAACTCCTTCGAGACTTCATTTTTTACCAAATAGAGATGAATTATATAATTTTCAATTAAGGTATGAAAAGTATGATGCTGTTATTAAATTTTTATTGCGGTCATATTCTGGCCTTTTTAATGATTATGTAAGAATAGACGAAGAATTTTTAGCAAAACGAGCAGGTATTAGTAAAGACGAACTTGTAAAAATATTTTTAGATTTAAATAAGTATGATGTTATTGAGTATTTGCCTAGGAAAAAAAGTCCGTTTTTAATGTATACAGAAAACAGGCTGGAAGATAAATCTGTAATATTTTCACCGGCAAATTACAGAGATAGAAAAAGCCGTTTGATAAAAAGAATTGAACACGTTTTAAATTATGCATTCACAAATAATAAATGTAGAAATCAACTACTTTTATTATATTTTGGTGAGAAAAATCCTTTTCGTTGTGGAGTTTGCGATGTTTGTAGGCAGAGAAACGAATTAGGTTTGAGTAATTTTGAATTTGATAACATTCTGGAGAAAATAAAGCAAGCATTATCTGCTGAATCATTCGAGCTTAACGATCTTGTCGAGAAGTCTGATTACCCAAAAGAAAAAACAGTTAAAGTTATTCAATGGTTGTTAGATCATGGGAAAATTTCATATAATAAACATAATAGATTGAAGTGGTCTCATACACTTAACGAAAATGTTTAGAACTTTTTTGAAATTATAAATTCAAAGCTGTTTTATAATAATATTTATGTTTTATTTTTAAACTTAATTTAAACATTGAGTTAAAAATATGTTATGGTTTTAAATTATATCTGGATAGCGTTTTTCATTATTGCCTTTGTTGTTGGGCTTATAAAATTAATCTTCTTTGGTGACGTTACTGTTTTTAGCAGTATGATGAATGGAGCTTTTGATAGTGCTAAAACTGCTTTTGAACTTTCTTTAGGATTAACTGGTGTAATGACACTTTGGCTGGGTTTAATGAAAGTTGCTGAAAACGGAGGTATGGTAAATATATTGGCAAGACTTGTTAGACCATTGTTTGGAAAATTGTTTCCCGAAATTCCAAAAAACCATCCGGTTCATGGTTCAATAATTATGAATATTTCAGCTAATATGTTAGGTCTAGATAATGCTGCAACTCCTTTGGGTTTAAAAGCTATGAAAGAACTTCATGATTTAAATCCAAATAAAAACATAGCTTCAAATTCTCAAATAATGTTTATGGTACTTAATGCATCAGGTTTAACAATAATCCCTATTAGCATTATGGTTTATCGTACACAACTTGGAGCAGTAAATCCTTCAGATGTTTTTATTCCTATTCTAATAGCTACATTTTGTTCTACTCTAGCCGGAATTATAGCAGTTAGTCTTGTTCAGAAAATTAATCTTTTTAATAAAGTTGTATTTGGTTATTTAGGAATTTTCACGGTGTTAATTTCTACTCTTATTTGGTACTTTTCAACTATTTCATCCGAAAAAGTTAATGAGATTTCTACAGTTTCTGCCAATCTAATAATTTTTGGTATTATTATAAGCTTTATTCTTTTAGCGGTATTTAAAAAAGTAAATGTTTACGATTCTTTTATTGATGGTGCGAAAGAGGGTTTTTCTATTGCAATAAAAATAATTCCATATTTGGTAGCAATTTTAGTGGGTGTTGCAGTATTTAGAGCGTCTGGAGCAATGGATTATATAATAAGTGGATTGGGTTACTTTTTTGCTATGCTTGGTTTAAATACTGATTTTGTTCCTTCACTTCCAACTGCATTAATGAAACCACTTAGTGGAAGCGGAGCCAGGGGATTAATGCTTGATTCAATGAAAGTTTATGGGGTCGATTCATTTGTAGGACGATTATCATGTATATTACAAGGTGCAAGTGATACAACATTTTATATTATTGCTGTTTATTTCGGCTCAATTGGTGTCAAAAATACACGTCACGCTATTTCATGTGCATTAATTGCAGATTTAGCTGGAGTTTTAGCTGCAATTTTTGTAGCATATTTATTTTTTCATTAATTAATAAGTAACAAAGTGAAAATTCTTGGACTTATACCTGCAAGATATGCATCAACAAGGTTTCCGGGTAAACCATTAGTTGATATAAATGGTAAAACTATGATTATGCGGGTTTACGAACAATCTGCAAAAATTTTTGAATTTGTGTACATTGCTACTGATGATAGCAGAATTTATGATCATGTTATTAATTGTGGTGGTAAAGCTGTTATGACTTTGTCTTCACACCAAAGTGGAACAGATCGCTGTGCCGAGGCATTAGATTTAATATCTGAACAATTAAACTGCTCATTTGATATTGTTGTCAATATTCAGGGTGACGAGCCATTTATAAATCCTTTACAATTAGAATTACTTGTTTCTTGCTTTGAAGATGATAAGGCTCAGATTGCAACTTTGGTAAAAGTTATAACAAATAATAATGAAGTATTTGATTCAAATAAACCTAAAGTTATTTTAGATAAAAAAGGTAAGGCAATTTATTTTAGCCGTTCGCCAATTCCATATCTGAGAAATGTTAGCCAAAATGATTGGGTTACTAAAAATGAGTTTTATAAACATATTGGATTATATGCATATAGGGCAAATATTCTTCATGAAATAATAAAATTGCCAGTTTCAAAACTAGAAAAAGCTGAATCACTTGAACAGCTAAGATGGATTGAGAACGGGTATAAAATAAATACAAAAATTACTGAAATTGAAACATTGTCAGTAGATACTCCGGAAGACTTAAAAAATATTAGTTTATTTCTCTGAGAATAGTCTTGTTGCTTCATTGTAATCGGCAAGTGCAGCAATACTATTATTTAAACTGTAATAAGCAAGAGCTCTGTTTTTGAAAGCTTCAGCATTGGTTTTATCGTAAAAAATAACTTTGTTATAATCCTCTATTGCCTTTTCATAATGCCCTGAGTCGTGTTTGGCAATACCTCTGTTTAAATAAGCTTCAATTAATTCTGGGTTTTCTTCAATAGCTTTATTATAGCATTTTATAGCCCCGGAATAATCACCACTTAGGTATTTTTTATTGCCTTCTTTGAGCCAGTTTTTCATTTATTCAAATAGTTGAATACAAATATATTAAAAAAACGGCAAAAAGTAACAGCGAGTTTGTAAGTGGCGTTGTTAAGTTTGTAAGTGGTCGTTGTTAATTTGTAAGTGGCAATTTGTTAACGTGCATAATGAGACATAATTTCTAAAAACTCTTCTTTTTTTCTTCGGGCTAATGGAACAAGTGCGCCATCAGACATCTCAATTGTGCCACCATCCTTATTGTGGAAACAGATAACGTGATCTATATTAATTAAGTGGGAGTGGTGGGGTCTGAATAAGTTTTTATCAAAAAGTATTTCCTGAAAATCTTTTAATGTTTTTGAAACCAGTATCTTCTGATTATTTTTTATGAAAATATTTGAATAACTTCCATCGCCTTCCATTCTTACTATGTCACTAAATGCAATATAAATAGTGCCGTCGTTAGTATTTATAGCAAGTTTTGTAGGATTAATTGTTTTTATATTTTCAAGCAGTACGGAGTATTCATCATGTGTTGGAATTTGCTTTGATATTCTGTTGTGTACCCTTTTAATTGCTAAAATAAATTCGTCAATATCAATTGGTTTAAGCAAGTAGTCTATTGCGCTATATTTAAAAGCTTTTATAGCGTGATTGTTATATGCAGTGACAAAAATTATTTCAAATTTTCTATCCTGAAGTTTTTCTAGTAAATCAAAACCAGAGCCAAATGGCATTTCAATATCAAGTATAAGCAAATCAGGCTTTTTTAATGGAATTTCTTTTAATGCCTCATTCATTGTTGTTGCGGTTCCAACAATTTCGAGGTTAGGGCAATATTCTTTGATTATGAGAACGATAGAATTGATGGCATCAATTTCATCATCAATAATAATAGTTCTAAGCATGATTTGTTAATTCTTTTTTTTACCAAAATAACAAATTATATTTCAATTAAAAAAATAAAAATTTTCGTTTGGGTAGCGTGTTATATGAAGATCTTTAATCTTTTGGTAAATAATATTTCTAAAATCTTCGATATTTTCCTTTTTTGTTGCTGAAATAAAAATACAAGGAAAATTATTTTTTGCCATCCAACTGTTTTTTAATTCGGTAAGGTTATGCGGTCCCTGATAAAGTAAGTCGTCTTCATCTGGTGGTAAATAATTATCTATTTTATTGAAAACAAGAATTGATTGTTTGTCAGATGCCTTAATTTCGTGCAAAGTTTGATTTACAACATTAATTTGTTCTTCAAAGTTAGGGTGACTAATATCTACAACGTGCAGAAGTATGTCAGCTTCCCGTATTTCG
This sequence comes from Bacteroidia bacterium, assembly GCA_016218155.1. Lineage (NCBI taxonomy): Bacteria > Pseudomonadati > Bacteroidota > Bacteroidia > Bacteroidia bacterium. The sequence goes on along the minus strand of JACREQ010000105.1, from coordinate 22,238 downwards.
TTAAGAGTAGAATTAAATGCTTCTATAAGGCTATGAGGTAATTTTCTTATGAAACCTACTGTGTCTGAAATTAAAAAAGGTAAATTGCCAATAACAACTTTTCTTACTGTTGTGTCTAATGTTGCAAATAATTTATTTTCAGCAAAAATATTCGATTTACTAAGCAAATTCATTATTGTAGACTTCCCAACATTAGTGTATCCAACAAGTGCAATTCTTACTAATTCGTTTCTTCTTTGGCGTTGTGTGGACATTTGTCTGTCAATTTTCTTTAGCTGCTCTTTTAATAATGAAATTCGCCATTTAATAACTCTTCTGTCGGTTTCAAGTTCTGTCTCACCAGGACCACGAAGCCCGATACCACCTTTTTGTCTTTCAAGGTGAGTCCACATCTTAGTAAGTCGTGGTAAAATATATTGATATTGTGCTAGTTCAACCTGTACTTTTGCATATGCAGTTTGTGCTCTGGCTGCAAAAATGTCAAGAATAAGATTGGTTCTATCTAGTACTTTACAACCTAAAACTTTTTCAATATTTCTTAATTGCGAACCACTTAATTCGTCGTCGAAAATTGCCATAGTGGCATTTTTTTCTTTAATATATTCAGCAATCTGGTCAAGTTTTCCTTTTCCGATATAAGTACGCGAATCTGGTTCCGAAATTCTTTGGGTAAATCTTTTTATTGTATTTGCCCCTGCTGTTAAAGCTAAAAATTCAAGTTCGTCCAAATATTCATTTACCTGATTGTCTTCCTGATTTTGATGTATTGCACTTATAAGTACAGCTTGTTCAGTTTTTAACGGAACCGATTTATTAATTTCAAGCATTATTTAATAATGTGCTTATTTTCACGTAAAAGATCAGTCATTACTTTTTTAAATATCTCTGTAGCACCCATAATCATTTGAATATCGTTTGGAAAAGGAACAGGCATTTTGCCAACTAATTTAGCAGTTTCTGCATCCAGAGCACGTAAATCTCCATTTGCAGTTATTGCACGATTCTCAAAAAAGAAATCAGACGCTAGTGGTTTATTTGTTATTAGATTATTGCTAGGTAAATCGTAATATTCTATTGCCCCTTCCAAATGTGCTGCCTTTTGTTGTAACACTTCAAAGACTTTACAGCTTACATTAACCATTCTTGGAACTCTGATAGGATTTCCCAATGAATCTTTAACTACATTGTTATTCTGATCCAACTTAACTTCTGTGCCATCCTGTATGGTTTTGGTTTGAATGCTTTCTTTTTCTTTTAATTTTTCAGGAGAAATGTCAATGATTTTTAAATTAACTTTTACCTGATTATGATATTTGTAATTGTTGGATTTTGTATTTGAATAATTAACCCATTCGCTGTTAAGCTGACCTGTATTAATATCCAATAATTGATAACCAAATTCCTGTGGTAATTTAATAATCGTATTATTGTCAAATTGAATTAAAACCGATGTAATTCCTGCATTTCTTGCTTCTTCAATATATTTATCTACATCCTGATAATTTTCATAATACTCTTTTACTTTTTTTAGCTCGAAATAAGCATCTCTAGCTTTAAATCTGTCATTTGCAGATAAAAGTTTTTTTGCATGAACATAAAAATATTCGGCTGCATTTTTTTTTGCTTCTACAATTTCGCGATCATAATCAATAAATGGAAAGTCAACAACTTTATTACCGTCTTTTAAAGGCAAAACAGTTTTAACTAATTCCTGTCTGTTTTTTAATGTCGAATAATTTGTAAATACTTCATTCCAAGTTTCAGGCTTACCATCTGTTTTTAAAAATTTTATTCTACTGTTATTAGCATTATTAGCTGCAATATAAGATTTTTCAAGAATGTTTATTTCTTTGCTGTTTTCTGGATTGCCACGAAGTTTTTTTACAGATTTGTAAATAGCCTGATCGTATCTGCCCTTTTGATATAATTTTTTTGATGAGGCACAGCTTGTTAAAATAATAGCTGATAATATGAATAATATTAGTCGCATAATAATAAGTTTTTTTGGAAAATTAGAAAAAAAAATCAAATCCGCAAAATTGTAAAGTTTGTAAACAATAATTATACCTTCAATTAATTTTTGTTTGATTCTGGTTCAGGATGAATTGTAAGTTGGAAATCCGGTATTATATTTTGAAGTTCTTTTTCAACTTCATCGCATACATTATGAACTTCATCTAAAGATTTATTACCCAACATTACCATATGTATTTCAGCAAATTTGTATTTACCGGAAATCCTTGTTCGCAAGTCGTGAATTTTAATATTTCTTTTTTCAAAATATTCGTTAATTGTTTTTAAGTCTTTTTCCTCCATTGCAGAATCAAGTAATGGACTAAATGCTTTTTTTAATAATTGGAAAGATTCATATAAAATGAAAATTGCAACTAATATGGCAACTATTGGGTCAAGAATTTGATAGCCTGTTAGCCATATAAGACCAAGTCCTAAAGCTACTCCTAGTGAGGTGTAAACATCAGCTTTAAGATGAAGAGCATCTGCTTCTAAAGCAATAGAATTAGTTTTCTTGGCAACTTTATATAATATTCGTGATACAATAATATTTACAGCGGCAGAGACTAGCATAACTAATGAGCCTAATCCAATAGATTCAATTTTTTCATTAGATCTTATCTTGTAAATAGCTTCATAAATTATCCAGATTGACGCAATAAATATTAATATAGCTTCAATTACTCCGGATATGTTTTCAATTTTACCGTGACCGTAAGGATGGCGTTTATCCGGAGGTGTATCTGAAACTTTAACAGAAAAAAATGCAACAATAGCAGCAACCAGATCCATGGTTGAATGTATTGCTTCAGATATAATACTTACCGAACCGGTAAATATTCCAACTAATAATTTAATAATTATTAAAGTGGTATTTGAAGCAATGGATAAACTTGCTACTTTTACTTTCTCGTTCATTAATTTTTTGTTTCAAAAATAATTAACGAATTTTATAGTTAGTATTAAATGTAAGTAAAAGTTTTTACCAACTTATTACCTGATAATATGAATATAGTCAGCGAATTAACAAAACGGTGTGCTTTGTTTTATATTCCGCATTTATTTGCATTTATATTAATTTCCTGTGTCAATAATCAAAACAGTAATTTGTTTGCACAAATTCAACCTCAGGATAAAGCCTGGTATAAAACAATTTTGCAAATACCAACACCATTAAATTATGTTAGAGAAAAATGCGATACTATGTCTTATGAATATTATCTGCAAAATTTGCCTTTAAAAACAAATAACAATGTAGTTTATTTATATAACAAATCACCAAAATTTAACCAATCTGCACAATTTGCAGTAATTAAAATGGATGTTGGTAGTCAGGACTTGCAGCAATGTGCTGATGCTGTAATGAGGCTAAGAGCAGAATATTTATTTAATAATAAAAAATACAATGAAATACATTTTAATTTTTTGAGTGATGGCAAACCCAGATACTACAAAGATTATTGTAATGGCGATCATTCGTTTAAAAAATATCGTTCATATATGAATTATATTTTTTCGTTTGCAAATACAGCATCATTAAAAAAAGAATTAAAAAGGGTTGAAAATATTAAGAATATTAGAATAGGTGATGTTTTTATAGTTTCCGGTAACCCATATGGACATGCTGTTACAGTTGTTGATGTTGCAAAAAATAAAGATGGTAAAATAGTTTTTATGATTGCTCAAAGTTATATGCCAGCTCAGGAAATTCATGTTCTTAAAAATCCAGATAATAGCGAAATTAGCCCATGGTATGATATTGACTTTGGTGATGTGTTACAAACTCCGGAATGGACTTTTGGAAAGGAGGATTTGTATAGGTTTCCTTAAATAAATTAATTCGAAAAAGTATTAATCTTTATTTGTGTGCCCGGCACTAAATGACTGTCTTTTGTTAGCTGATTTGATTGCATAATATCAGCAACAGTAGCACCTGAGAATTTTTGAGAAATACTAAATAATGTATCACCTTTCTGGATTGTATATATAACTAATTTCTGACTTATTTGGTTATGCGTTTTTGTGTCGTTGTTATTAATATCGGCAATAGATGCTGCAACCTGATCAGGAGTCCATATTTTAAGTAATGTACCTGACACCAGACTAATTGAAGTTAAATGATTCCATTCCATAATTTCATTAACAGAACAACGATAAGTTAATGCAATTTTATTTAGGTATTCGCCTTTGCCAACAACGTGCGTAATTAAAGTGCGTGATTCTTCTTCAGGTTTACTTTTTATTTTTGTTACAGAATCAGAAGGAAATGAGTAGCTGAATATTTTAGTTTGATTTTGAACAAAAGTTGAAATTTTGTTTGCAGGTAAAACCAAAGGAACCGATTCGCTGCTTTTGGGAATATAGTTGGTTTTGTATGCAGGATTTAAAAAACGTACTGTTTCTAAAGGAATTTTTAAGCTTGTTGCAATTGATGCAAAATAAACCGGTTGATTTATCATTACTGTATCAACCTGATAGTAGAATAATTTTGGAACATCTGGTCTTATATTATGTTCCACAGAGTAATTCATTATATAAGTTGTAGCAATAAAAGCAGGTACATATCCTTGAGTTTCTGCAGGTAAATATGGTCTAAGCTCCCAGAAATCGGTTTTTCCACCTGAACGGATAATCGCATTTCTAACTGTGCCAGGTCCACCATTATAGGCGGCTAACGCCAATTGCCAGTTATTGAACGTATTATAAAGGTATTCAAGATAACGGCATGCAGCTTCTGTTGATTTTACAGGGTCTTGACGTTCATCAATAAAAGAACTTATTTTCAGATCGAGCATTTGTCCGGTTGGTAAAAGAAATTGCCAAAGCCCTACTGCACCTGATTTGCTTCTTGCTGTTGGATTTAATGCCGATTCAACTACTGCCAGATATTTTAGCTCAAGAGGAAGATGATATTTGTCTAAGCTTGATTCAAACATTGGAAAATAATACTGACTAATTCCAAGCATTTTTGATACAAGACCACGTTTCTTAATAGCGTAAAAATCAATGTATTTTTTTACAACGGGATTGTAATCAAGAGAAATAGGAGTTGTTAGGTTTAGCTCAGTAATACGGCTTTCAATAATTAAATCAGAAAAAATTGGAACTGAGTCAATAGGTAATAAATAATCTGTTGTTTTTTTTTGTTTAAGTAACGACTGCATGTTTATTATGCTTGAGTCAATGCTGGCTTGCGAAATATTGTTGATGTTATTAATTTCCTTTTGTTGCTGACCTGATGTAGTGTTATTGTAAAGTAAGATTGAAACTGTCAGATAAATAATGGGATAATATTTTTTAAAAAACTGCAGCATTTAATGGGCTTTAATTATTTGCCGAATTTCGTAATATTTTTTCAAAGATTAATAAAAATATTTTTTTTATAGGGTAGAAAATATGTTTTCAAACAAATATTCAGTAACTATCTGTTTGCCAGATTTATTATATTTGAGTAATGAAAAAAATGTATTTAAATAATGATGTACTTAAATAAATATTTATTTTTGTAAAATATTAAAATAATATGGAGGTTATTTTTATCCTGATTGTAATTTGTTTAATAGTAGCAGCTGGATTTCTTGGCGCATTTGTATGGGCTGTTAAATCGGGGCAGTTTGATGATGATTATACACCTTCGGTAAGAATATTATTTGATGATAAAAAAGATGATTTAACAGAAAAGAATAAAGAAGAAAATAATAAATAGATGGAACAACAAACTTTTTATTACGACAACAAAATTGTAAAATTGTTTGCATATGCAACAATACTTTGGGCAGCAGTTGCGCTTTTGGTCGGAATTTTAGCTGCTTTGCAAATGGCTTTTCCAATTTTAAACTTTGGAATTGAATTCACTTCTTTTGGAAGAATAAGACCAATTCACACTAATGCAATAATTTTTGCCTTTGTAGGAAATGGAATTTTTACCGGTGTTTATTATTCTACACAGCGTTTATTGAAAGCCAGAATGTTCAGCGATTTTTTAAGTAAAGTTCATTTCTGGGGCTGGCAATTAATAATTGTTTGTGCAGCTTTAACACTTGCTGCTGGTTTTACCACAGGTAAAGAATATGCTGAATTAGAGTGGCCTGTTGATATAATGATTGCTCTTGTTTGGGTTGTATTTGGCGCAAATGTTATTGGAACAATTATAAAAAGAAGAGTAAAGCATTTATATGTTTCAATCTGGTTTTATGTAGCTTCAATTCTAGCAGTGGCAATGCTTCATATTGTAAATTCAATTGAAATGCCTGCAAGCTTTCTTAAAAGTTATCCTTTTTATGCTGGTGTTCAGGATGCTTTAGTTCAGTGGTGGTATGGCCATAATGCTGTTGCATTTTTCTTAACAACACCTTATTTAGGATTGATGTATTATTTTCTACCTAAAATGGCAAATCGTCCGGTTTACTCTTATCGATTATCAATTATACATTTCTGGTCATTAATATTTATTTATATCTGGTCTGGTCCGCATCATTTATTATACCAGGCAATGCCAGATTGGATTCAATCATTAGGTGTTGTGTTTTCTATAATGTTAATTGCACCGTCATGGGGTGGAATGATAAATGGTTTACTTACATTGCGTGGGGCATGGGATAAGGTTAGGGAAAGTCCTATATTGAAATTTATGGTAGTGGCAATTACTGCTTATGGAATGAGTACTTTTGAAGGTCCATTATTATCAATAAAATCAATTAATGCAATTAGCCATTTTACTGACTGGACTGTTGCGCATGCGCATGTTGGAGCGTTAGCATGGAATGGATTCTTGACTTTTGCAATGTTATACTGGTTAATACCAAAACTTTTTAATACTGAATTATTCTCTAAGAAACTTGCAAATTTTCATTTCTGGATAGGAACTTTAGGTACATTGTTATGGGCTGTTCCAATGTACTGGGCTTCTTTTATTCAGATATTAATGTGGAAAGAATTTAATGCAGAGGGGACATTAGTTTATTCAAACTTCTTAGAAACTGTAACACAAATATTTCCATTTTATATAACAAGGGTAATTGGTGGTGCATTATACATGGTAGGATTTTTAGTTATGGTTTATAACATAATAAAAACTGTAAAAGCAGGAAAGTTTGTAGCTCAGGAAGAAGCAAGTGCCCCAGCATTAGAGAAATCGGTGAAACGTTCTGTTTTAAGTGAAACTGCTCATCGCTGGTTAGAGCGTAAGCCAGTTCGTTTTGCTATTTATATTTTTATTGCAGTTGCAATTGGTGGTGCAATTGAAGTTATTCCTCTCATTGTTGTAAAATCAAATATTCCAACCATTGCATCTGTAAAGCCATATACTCCTTTAGAGTTACAAGGAAGAGATATTTATATTAAGGAAGGTTGTTATAACTGCCATTCTCAAATGGTTCGTCCATTCAGATCTGAAACCGAAAGGTATGGAGAATATTCTAAAGTAGGTGAATTTGTATATGATCATCCGTTTCAGTTTGGCTCAAAACGTACTGGTCCTGATTTAGCCAGAACTGGTGTACTTGGTGGCAAAATGTATAAGCCAGCTATGTGGCACTATAATCATATGATGAATCCTCAAAGTACAAGTCAGGGTACCAATATGCCTGCATATCCATGGTTAGCAGAAAAAGAGATTGATTTAGCAAGTACTGTTTCAAAAATTAATGCAATGAGAACTGTTGGTGTTCCATATGCAGAGGGTTATGAAATGAAAGCAAATGATGATTTATTAAAACAGGCTCAATTAATTTCTGATGAATTAAAAGCAGCAAATATAAATGTTTCACCAACAAAAGAGATGATAGCAATAATTGCTTATCTTCATAAACTTGGTGCTGATATATCAAGTCAGAATGTTGTTGATACTATTCAAAAACCCAAGGTGAAATGAAAATAATATATCAATTTCTTGATTTAGATCCGGGATCGCAGTTTCTAACTGTTTTTTCAACAGTTATGTCTGTTGTTACATTTGTGGGGATATTAGCATGGGTTTTTATGCTGAAAAAAAGTTATACAAATGAGATGAGTCAATTGCCTTTAGAGAAGGAAAATATTGAGTAATAAAATTATTGTTTTATGGATATAAGAGATAATGAAAAGAAAAAATTGATCGAGGATCATGATTATGATGGGATAAAAGAACTTGACAATAATCCTCCACCATGGATTATGTGGGTTTTTTATTTAACTGTGTTATGGTCGGCAGGTTATTTTGGTTATTACGTATTTTTCGGTGGTCCAAATCAGGATATGGAATATTCAAAAGAGATTGCAATAGCTGATTCTGCCAAAACAGATTCTTTAACTAAGGGGTTAGATGAAAATAACATTATACTATTAAAAGATGAAAAGGACTTTTTAGCAGGTTCTGAATTATATAAATCTAAAACCTGTTTTACCTGCCATGGAAATAATGGCGAAGGAAATAATGTGGGCCCTAACCTGACAGATAAGGCATGGCTTCATGGTAATAACCCAAATGATGTTTTTAAGACAATAAAATATGGATATATAACAAAGGGGATGTTGCCTTATAAGGATCAATTATCTGATAAGCAAATATTAGAGCTAACAAGTTATATACTTGTTAAACTTAAAGGTTCTAATCCTGCAAATGCAAAAGGACCACAGGGAACAGTTTATCCATAAATTTTGCCTTTATTAAAAATAAATAATGAGCAAAGAACAAACAGAACGTACGTTTCGTGACAGATTAAGCATTGTTAGTGAAGAAGGTAAGCGTGTGTGGATTTATGCGAAAAAGCCAAAGGGTAAATTATATAATTTAAGGCTCATTGTAGGGTATTTTCTAATTCTGTTATTTTTTATTGGTCCATATTTTAAAGTAAACGGACGACCTATATTTTTACTTGATATAATAGAAAGAAAATTTATACTTTTTACAAAAGTATTTTGGCCTCAGGATTTCTTTATGTTCTTTTTGGTAATGATATCATTAATAATATTTATTATTTTGTTTACTGTTATTTATGGTAGAATATTTTGTGGGTGGGCTTGTCCGCAATCTGTTTTTATGGAATTGGTGTTCAGAAATATTGAGTGGCTGGTAGAAGGCAGTACTGCCAAGCAAAAAGAGTTAAATCAACAAATTCTAACATTTGAAAAAATATTAAAAAAAACAATTAAACATATTTTATTCTGGATTGTTTCATTTTGTTTTGGAGTAACACTTCTGACTTATTTAAATGGTTATGAAAGTGTTTTTTCTATTCTCGGAGGTGAACATAGTGGGAAATTTATAGGTATAATTATTTTTTCTACTGTTATTTATTTCGTTTTTTCTCAGATAAGAGAATTGGTTTGTACAATAATTTGTCCATACGGTAGATTGCAGGGTGTGCTTTTGGATAAAAATTCTATAGCAGTTTCTTATGATTATAAACGTGGTGAGCCGAGAGGAAAAGTTTCTGATAAAGAAACAGGTGATTGCATCGATTGTGCAAATTGTTTGCATGTTTGTCCATCAGGAATAGATATTCGTAATGGAAGTCAACTTGAATGTACGAATTGCACTGCTTGTATTGATGCATGTAATTCGGTTATGTTAAAAGTCGGAAAACCGAAGGGATTGATAAGGTATGCTTCATTAAATAATATTGAAAAAGGAGAAAATGTGAAGTTTAATGCAAGAATAATTGGCTATACTTCTGTACTTGTTTTATTATTAGTCTTTTTATCTTATTTGTTATCTGTACGAACTGATGTTCAAACATCTATTTTAAGAACTTCGGGAACGTTATTTCAGGAATTAGAAAATGGAAAAATAAGTAATCTTTATAATTTTAAAATTATTAATAAAACGCATAACAGTCAGGTTATTTCAATAAAACTGGTATCGCCAAATGGAGAAGTTCAATTTCCAGGAAGCCAGAATGTTGTTGTTAAAGATCAAAGTAATGCTGAAGGTGTGTTTTTTATTGTGCTTGATAAGAAAGTTATTCATGAAAAGCAGGTGACTCTAAATTTGGCAATATATTCTAATAATGAGTTAGTAGAAAATAAATCTGTGCTTTTTATTTCCTCAAATTAACAATTTTAAGAATGGCAAAATCAAAGTTTAATTGGGGGTGGGGAATTTTTATTGTAATAATGTTATTTTTTGGTACAATAATTTTAAGACTTATTTTAAGTATTGGAATAGGTGATGATGTTATTACAAAAGATTATTACCATAAAGAACTTAATTATGAAACAGAAATTCAGAAGAAGAAAAATACAAATCTTTTAAACAGTAAGATTCAACTGTTGCAATCAAATAATCTAATCGAAATAAAATTCCCAGATGAGTTTAAACATAATACAATTAAGGGAACCATATTGTTTTACTGTGCTTCAAAAAATGATAAAGATTTATTATACAAAATTGAACCTGATTCAAACAATGTTCAGAAATTTAGTAAATCAAACTTTACAGAAAAGCGATACAAGATTAAAATTGATTGGTATTCAGATAGTGTAAGTTATTATCAGGAATTTAATTTTAATATGTAATGGTTTTAATTATTTCAGCTATAACACTAGGTTTTCTTGGAAGCTTTCATTGTGCTGGAATGTGCGGTCCGATTGCAATTGCTCTGCCCTTAAAAAACAATAACTGGCTATCAAGAATAATAAGTACTTTGTTATACAATCTTGGAAGAACTGTTACATATGCATTATTGGGATTATTATTCGGATTAATTGGTAAAGGATTTCAGATGGCAGGCTTTCAACAGATAGTCTCAATTATTACCGGTGTAACTATGATTTTATCTGTGGTTTTTCCTTTAATATTTAGAAATAAAATAAAAAATAAAAGTTTTACTTTTATCAATTTAATTAAGAATAGTTTAAGTAATAAATTCTCGGTAAGCTCTTATTTGTCGCTGTTTTCAATTGGTATTTTAAACGGACTTCTGCCTTGTGGTTTAGTATATACTGCAGTTGCATTAGCTGTTACAACAAATGATAGTATAAGTGGAATGCTTGCAATGATTGCATTTGGATTAGCAACAAGTCCAATGTTAATTGCTATTTCAATAGTCGGAAGCTCATTAGGAATTGCCACAAGAAGATTTTTTACTAAAGTAATTCCATTTGTTATAATAATTTTAGGAATTCTTTTTATTCTCAGAGGTCTTAACTTAGGAATAAAGTATATCAGTCCTGTTGATGAAGTATTAACACCATACACTGAAGTATGCTCCGAAAAACATTCTTGCTGTCACTAAAATATAAATGAGTAAGATAACCTGCATACATTGTGGCGACGATTGTGGTAAATATCCAATAATCTGGGAAGAAAAGAGCTTTTGTTGTGATGGATGCAAAACTGTTTATCAGATTATAAATAAACATAAGCTTTACGATTATTATAATTTTGAATCACATCCCGGTATTAAAGTTACATCAGAAAGTTATCAGAATAAATTTTCGTATCTGGATCTTGAAGAAGTTAAAAACAAATTATACGAATTTTCGGAGAAAAATATTAAGAAAGTTACTTTATTTATTCCTTCAATACATTGTAGTTCTTGTATTTGGTTGTTAGAAAATTTACATAAATTGCATTCAGGTATAACTCATTCACTTGTTCATTTTGTAAAAAAGGAAGTTACAATAACATTTAATTCTGATGAAATTAGTTTAAGGCTATTAGTAGAGTTACTTGTTTCAATACACTACATTCCTAACATAACACTTGAAAGTGTCGAGAAAACTAAGAATCAAAAGGGAAATAAGCAGCTTTTATATAAAATTGGAGTAGCAGGTTTTGCATTTGGTAATACTATGTTATTTAGTTTTCCCGAATATATTCCGGGTTCAGAAACAATTGATTTTTCTTATAAATCATTTTTTGGAATACTGAATTTAATATTAGCAATACCCGTGTTTTTCTACAGTGGAAATGATTACCTTATATCTGCTTGGAAAAATATCCGTAAAGGTATTTTGAATATAGATTTCCCTATAGCAATAGGTTTAATCGCAATATTTATAGAAAGTACTTTCGAGATTATTACAAATGCCGGTTCGGGTTATATGGATTCACTTTGCGGACTTGTGTTTTTTTTATTAATAGGAAAATGGTATCAGGCTAAAACATATCAGGCATTATCATTCGATAGAAATTATCGTTCTTATTTTCCTGTTGCAGTAACAAAGTTAAAAGATGATAATGAAATTACAGTTCAGCTTCACGATCTAATTGAAGGGGATATTATCAGAATACGAAATCAGGAGTTAATTCCTGCAGATTCTGTTTTAATCAGTGCTTCTGCTAATATTGATTATAGTTTTGTAACCGGCGAATCTGTTCCTGTTAACAAAGTGAAAGGAGAGTTTATCTATGCAGGTGGAAAACAAGTAGGAAGTACAATAGAGTTGCTTGTTAAAACTTCAACACAACAAAGCAGATTAACTCAATTATGGAATCAGGAGCAGATGCAAAAATCCGATAAAGAAGCAACTTCTTTAACAAAGCTAATTGATGTTATTAGTAAAAGATTTACACTAGTTGTTTTATTTATAGGTTTTATTACAGCTCTTGTTTGGTTTTTTGTAGATAGTTCAATGATAATAAAAGCCTTTACTTCTGTGCTTATTGTTGCATGTCCATGTGCTCTTGCACTTTCTATCCCTTTTACTTATGGTAATGTAATGAGAATATTTGGTAATAAAGGATTCTATCTGAAAAATAATGAGGTTTTAGAGAGAATGTACGATATAGATAATATTGTTTTTGATAAAACTGGCACAATAACACAAGCTGATGTTCATGACATATCTTTTTTAACCGAAAGTTTAGTAACAAATATTGAAATGCTTGAAATAGCATCATTGGCACGCCACTCAACTCATCCGTTAAGTCAGTCTGTTTTTCTATATCTAAAACAGGAATATTGTTATGAAAACTTTGAAGAGGCATTATTTTTTAATGAGATTTCTGGAAAAGGAATTGAGGGAACAGTAAATGGGAAGAAAATAAAATTTGGCTCTGATGTTTTTGTTACTGGAAAAATAATAATGTGTAACGATTTTGAATCAAATGTTCATGTTTCAATTGATGATAGATATATAGGTAGATTTATTCTCAACAGTAAATTGAGGCATAATTTAGGGATTGTACTTGAAAATTTAAGAACTAATGGTTATGATTTACACTTGATTTCAGGTGATACATTAAAAGATAACGAGTTATTAAAGAAGTATTTTGATAAAAATCTTTTTTTTAATCAGAGTCCTGAGGATAAACTTAATTATATTAAAAACTTGCAACAAAAAGGAAAAAAGGTACTTATGGTTGGTGATGGTTTAAATGATGCCGGAGCTTTAATGCAGAGTAACGTTGGTATTTCTATTGCTGATAATGTATACCATTTTTCCCCGGCTTGTGATGCAATACTTAGAGCAGATTCTTTTGATTGTATTTCAACCTTTATTTCATTTAGCAAAACAACTAGAACAATAATAAAATTCAGTTTTGTATTTTCATTTGCTTACAATTCTGTAGGTTTATATTTTGCTGTAATGGGTTTGTTATCTCCAATTGTAGCGGCTATCTTAATGCCATTGAGCTCAATTACAGTTGTTGGTTTTGTTACTTTGTTTTCTTCATTGTTTGCAAATAAAGCACTTAAGAAATTCAACTAATAATCTTTTTTAAAGTTCATTTTAGTTAACTTATCGTAAAATTTACATAGTTAATCGATTTTTTGTTTTAGTTAACGAAGCATAAAATTAAATTTGTGTCCAAAATGCAACTTTTGCAAATTGATTTTGTCTTTATCGTGAATTTAAAATATTATAATGGAAAAAAATATAAAATTATATGCAATTATATTATTTGTCATAATATTTGCTAACATTTCACATTATTCTTTTGCTAATAATGTGCACAGGCATACAATTAGTGGTCATATAAAAGATAAGAGTAATGGGGAAATGCTTATTGGTGTTTCGGTTTTTGTAAAGGAATTAAATACTGGAACAATTACAAATGTTTATGGTTATTACTCATTAAGCCTGCCAGATGGTAAATACACTGTCGGTTATTCTTATATTGGCTATAATACGATAACAAAAGTTGTTGATTTACAAAGTGATATTAAAAATAATGTAGAGCTTGAAACAACTCAGATTTTAATAGATGAAGTGGTAATTGCAGGCAGAAAAAAAGATGAAAATATTTCAAAAGCAGAAATGAGTGTAGTTAAAATTGATGCAAAAACAATAAAAGCTATTCCTGCATTAATGGGCGAAGTTGACGTTATTAAAGCAATTCAGATGTTACCTGGTGTACAAGCATCAGGTGAAGGAATGTCGGGGTTTAATGTTAGAGGTGGTGGTTCCGATCAAAATTTAATATTACTTGATGAAGCTACTGTTTACAATGCTTCGCATTTAATGGGGTTTTTCTCAATTTTTAACAACGATGCAGTAAAAGATGTGAAATTGTACAAAGGAGATATTCCTGCTGAATATGGTGGAAGGTTGTCCTCGTTACTGGATATTCGAATGAAAGATGGTAATATTAAAAAGTTTTCAGGAACAGGAGGTATTGGAACAATATCGAGCAGGTTGACAGTAGAAGGACCTATAATTAAAGATAAATGTTCGTTTATGATTTCAGGAAGAAGATCATATGCTGATTTGTTTATGAAATTAGCAAAAGATACTAATCTTAGGTCAACAAGATTATATTTTTATGATCTTAATATGAAAATTAATTATACAATTAATGATAAAAACAGATTATATTTTTCAAGTTATTTTGGAAGAGATGTTTTAAAACTCAGAAAGGAGTTTGGTATTAACTGGGGTAACAATACAGAAACAGTGCGATGGAACCATATAATATCGAGTAAATTGTTTTCAAATGTTACTTTCCTTTTTAGTAATTATGATTATGCTCTGGAATCAAACACGTCGATGCAAGGGTTTAAATGGCAGGCAAATATGCAGGATTACAGTATTAAGCCGGATTTTACTTATTATTTAAATCCAAATAACACAATCAAATTTGGAATTATTTCAACATATCATCATTTTAATCCTGGGTATGCCAAAGGAACAGGTGAGGGATCTGTTTTTAACGAATTAAAAATGTTTAGTTCTAATGCTTTAGAAAGTGCAATATTTGCAAGCAACGAGCAAAAGATAAATGCAATAATTA
The DNA here is from genome assembly GCA_016218155.1 of Bacteroidia bacterium. NCBI lineage: Bacteria > Pseudomonadati > Bacteroidota > Bacteroidia > Bacteroidia bacterium. The sequence continues at coordinate 7,066 of JACREQ010000105.1, read as the reverse complement.
CTTTGGATTATGGTTTAAGATATTCTATTTTTCAAAGTGTGGGAAAGTCAACTGTATATAATTTTGATGATAACCATGAATCTATTGATTCTACCGTTTATGGAAAAGGCGATTTTTATAATACCTATTCAGGATTAGAGCCACGCTTGGGAATTAAATATTCTTTAAATGAATATTCCTCAATAAAAGCTTCTTATTCAAGAACCAAACAATACATTCATTTAGCTTCTAATTCAACTGGTGGAATGCCATTAGATATATGGTTGCCCTCTGGTAAGAACATTAAACCCAGAATGGCTGATATGGGTGCTATTGGGTATTTCAGGAATTTCAGACATAATACACTTGAGGCTTCTGTTGAAACATATTACAAAGTAGTAAATAACGAAATAGATTTTAAAGATCATGCTCAGCTTTTGTTAAATCAGAAAATTGAAGGAGAACTTAGATTTGGTAAGGCAAAATCATATGGTGTTGAATTTATGCTTAGAAAACAGGAAGGAAAGTTTACAGGATGGATAAGCTATACCTGGGCTCGTGCATTTAGGGAAATTAAAGAAATAAATGACGGTTTTGAATATCCTGCAAGCTATGATAAGCCACATAATCTGTCTGTTGTTTTAAGTTACGATATAACAAAGAGAATTAATATTTCTGCAAACTGGATATATGCATCAGGTGCTGCTGTAACCTTTCCAACCGGAAGATTTGAATATGGGAATGTTATCGTTCCGGTTTATTCTGAGCGAAACACATACAGGATGCCAGCGTATCACCGACTTGATGTTGGCGCAACAATTAAACTTGGTAAAGATAATCCAGAGAAGAAATTTTTTAGTGAATTAAATATTTCTGTTTATAATGCCTACAATAGAAAAAATGCATGGATGATTAGTTTTGAACCTGAGCAAAGCGATCCAAATTCAATTCAGGCATATAAATATTATTTGTTCCCTATATTACCTTCTATTACTTATAATTTTCACTTTTAAAAATTAAGAATAATGAAAATTAACAATATTCAAATTCTGAAACAGATTTTTTACTTCTTTATAGTTCTTGTGTTTTTCACAACAGCATGTAAAGAAAAAATTGACATAAAGTTAAAAGATACTTACGTTAGATTAGTTGTAGATGGTACTATAACTGACGAAGCAAAAAAGCATACTGTAAAAATTTCTGAAACAAGTAATTATTTTTCAAATGAAGCACAGCCTAAGGTCACTGGTGCAGTAGTTACCATTAGTGATGGTGTAAACGTTGTTAGCCTTACAGAAACTTCTGCAGGAATATATCAGACTGATAGCACTTATAAGGGTGAGATAGGAAAAACTTATACTTTAAATATAAGATATAAGAATGAAGATTATACGGCAAGTTCATTGCTTAAATCTGTTGCTCCTATTGATTCTATATCATTTGGTCAGGACTTTTTTAACCCAAATAATAAAACGGTTAATTTATGGGCACAGGAACCTGCAACATTAGGCGAATATTATATGTGGTTATATTATATAAACGGAAATTTAATGTCTGATACAATAAAACAAGTAGCTTTTGCTTCTGATGATATGGTAAATGGGAATTATATGAATGGATATCCAATATATTCAATGGAGAAAGTGAGTCAGGGAGATACGGTTACGCTTGAAATGCTATCGGTTAACAAAGAGTACTATGATTTTTTAAATGCATTGTTTAGTGAAGTGTTTGGTGCCGGAAATCCTTTTTCGGGTCCACCTTCAAATGTTAAAGGCAATGTTAAAAATATTACAAATAAAGATAAAGTTGTAATGGGTTACTTTATAACCTCTGCAGTCACAAGAAAAACAAGAATATTTAATTAATACTAGTGTTTTCCGAATATTTTTTTAAGTAAATCAGACACTTGTGCAGCTGGGTCTTTTCTTATTTTAGCTTCTTCTTTTGCAACCATAACAAATAGCCCATCAATAGCTTTTCCTGTAACATATTGTGCTAAATCGGGATTTAATTTTTTAACAGTAGGGATTTTGTTATAGGCTGTAATTATTTCAGTCCAGTACTTTGTTGCACCTACTTTATCTAAAGATGCTTTAATAATAGGTTTAAACTTTGTATTTAACTCAGTTGAAGAACTGTTTTTTAAATATTTAGTAGCAGCATCATTTTGTCCCTTTACTATATTAATAGCATCTTTAATACTTAAGTTTTTTACAGCGGTAATAAAAATTGGTTTTGCTTCTTTACCTGCATCTTCTGCAGCTCTGTTTATTGATAATATAGCTTCATCAACTTTTTTGCCTAAACCAACGGCTCTTAATTTTGATTCTATAACTTTTACATCCGGAGGAAAAGGAATCTTAATTTCTGGATTTTTAAAATAACCATCTTTTAGTGCAACTAGTTTTACGGCATTTGATGTTCCGTTAGTAAGGGCTTCTTTAATTCCATCGGCAGCTTCTTTTTCGGTATAGCCACTTCCGCCTGTAGCCTGATTTAATAGGTTTTGTGCCTGATTTAAAATTTGAGCTTTAGTTTGAATAATATTTGCAAAAACTAAAACTGTAATTAATATAACTGTTAGTTTTTTCATGGTTATAAATTTTTATCGAATTTAATGCTTTTTCAAATATCCTGCCGTAATTTTTATTATAAAATAATAAATTTACCTGTTCCTGTATATTCTTTATCACCTCTGATTGCAAATGAATACATGCCGGCTGGAAGATTATTTTTATTAATTATATTATTGGTGCTTGAAATATTTTTGATAATTGAAACCTGTCTTCCTGTTAAATCATAAATATACATTGTTAAGTTATCAGTTGAGTTTTTATTGCTGAGAAAAATCCTGGCTTCATTTGTAAAAGGGTTTGGAAATATTTTAACATTGTTATTTGTAATAAAATTATCTTTAATACCTATCTCATTTCTTTTACTTACAGCAAATTTTACAATCTGGTAATTATTTCTTTTTTCCATAATCCCTTTGTTTATTTGCAGGACAGGAAATCCCAGATCCTTAGTATACCATTTATAGTAGTAATTATTCGGCATGTAATTTACTAGTTGTCCAACTCCGTTAATATACAAACTATCCCATACGGTTTCTTTTGTATGTATTCTTATAGTGTTATAATTCCCCATTAACGTTATAACTTCTCCCCAGGCATCTGCAAAAACAGAATCAGTAATATTTGTTACGAAAGTAGAATCTGAAGATTTTTGAATTAGTATTCTTGAATGATCTGTTTTTGATTGTCCGTATTGTAATATTGGAAAAACATTTCTATAATCAGGCAAATAATTAGCATGTGGATAACTTGATGCATAGTAATTTAACCCGGTAGTATCTTTTATGTAATAATCTCTAAAGCATTTTTCTTTAAGTGTATGTGAAACCCAGTCGTGCCATAAATAACAATTAGACAATAGTGCAATATTTGATAACGGAAATATTAATAATGAATCTGCAACTACCCATCTTACAGAATCGGCCGATGATTCGAGAGTTCCACCCCATAAATTATATGTGTCAAAAAACCAGGTTTTATTTGCACCCGAATCACCGGGTAAAATGTTAATTCCTTCTATGCTGTCAATTTTGGAGCTGGTCTGGATGTCGCCGGGAACAGGTAAGTCGGTTTCGGTTAACACTATTTGAGAGTACCCAATAAAGTTTATAAGTATAAATGCGATAAATGTGAATAATATTCTGATTTTCATTTAATTTTGATTTAAGATGTATCTTTAAAATTCAGGTATAAAAATACGAATTATCTGTTAAATAACAGGTGTGGGCAACCTTAAATAACCTTAAGCGTCTTTAATTTTAAACTAACTATTTATGAAAAAGATAATTGTTATTTTATTATTTGTATTGGCAGGTGTTTATAATATTTATGCGCATACAGCTACAATTTCATCATCAACAAATGTGTCGTGTTTTGGGGCATGTAATGGATCAGCAACTGTAACTACTTCAGGTGGAATAGGTCCATATTCTTATTTGTGGTCTAATTCACAAAGTATTGCAACAATAAATAATCTTTGTCCAGGTACTTATACTGTAACTGTAACTGATCAAGGGGATATGTCTACAGCAACTGCAAATGTATCAATTTCTCAACCTTCTCTTTTAACGATTTCTGAAACTCATGTTCAACCAACATGTGGCCAATGTAATGGTTCAATAAATGTTACAGCATCAGGTGGTGTTGCACCATATTCTTATTACTGGAATAATGGAATTACTTTGACTTGGGAAAGTAATTTATGCCCTGATGATTATACCTGCACAATTACTGATGCTGTTGGGTGCACCTCAATGACTGCAGTAATTTTAACAAATGGACCTATAATAATTATGTCCACAGTAAATGCAACATGCGGAGTATGTAACGGAAGTGCTTCGGTGTCTGTTTTTGGTGGATTACCACCTTATTCGTATCAATGGTCTAATGGAAACACAACACCTAATATAATAAATTCCTGTGCGGGAACTTATACTTTAACGGTAACCGATCAGAATATGTGTACATCTACTTCTGGTGATAATATAGTTGCAACTTCTGTTGTAACAATATCAAACATTGCAACGACTCCAACAACATGCAACCAATGCAATGGTATTGCAAATCCAAATATTTCTGGTGGAACTGCTCCATATATGTTTACCTGGTCAAATGGACTAAATACTTCCACAGCAAATGGATTGTGTGAAGGAAATTATTTTTTAACCATAACTGATAATATGGGTTGTACTGATACGGCTTCATTTACAATATTAAATTCAAGTGGATTTAATGTTGTATTAGATACTGCAATAAATTCAAATTGTGCAAATAATTCTTTAGGAAGTATTACTGTTCATGCTATTGGTGGAAGTGGAGGGTATACTTATTTATGGTCACCTGGTGGAGAAAATATTCCTTCAATTTCAGACTTAACATTTGGTTATTATACTGTTTTTGTTACAGAATCAGGTGGTTGTACTGATTCGCTACAAGTATATCTAGAATATAATGCAAATATTTACGCTTCAGTAATTAATACTCCTGCAAATTGTTTGGATAACGGTACAGCTTCAATTATAAATCTTACAGGTGTTAATCCACCTTTTACATTTTTGTGGAGTGACAATCTTCATCAGACAACAGCTACAGCTATAGCTTTATTACCTGGAACTTATTATGCAACAATTACAGATGCTGTTGGTTGTATGATAATTGTGAGTGCTGTTATCAATAATAATTGCAATAATATAATTAAAGGTAGATTTTATTATGACTATAATCAGAATTGTACTCAGGATGTCGGCGAGCCAGGAATTTCAAATATACATGTAAGAACATTTCCTGGAAATGATTATGGGTACACTGACATTAATGGAGATTATACAATATCGACATTGCAAATGATTTGTAATGTTATTCCAACTAATTCAAATTTATTTGGCATTGCTACTTGTCCATTAAGTGAAACGTTGTCTGTGAATTTTACAAATGTGGGTGATACACTTATTGGTAATAATTTTGGGTATTATGTTGATCTTTCTTATTTTGATTTGTCTTTACAGCCAGGTTGGACAACAGGACATCCAGGTTTTAATAAGAGTTATTGGATTCTTTATAGAAATAATAGCCTACTTCCACAAAGTGCACTAATAAGATTTATTTATGATCCAGCATTGATTTTTCAGAGTTGTAATCAGAGTGGGGTTCATGATGCAATTAATCATACTATTGAATGGACATATAACAACTTGCCTGAACATTTTAATTCTTATTGGATAAATAAACTGGAAGTATTATTTACAGTTCCCGCCTCGATCTCAATTACTGATAGTTTGTGTTCCTACTTTGAAATAATACCTATTACAGGTGATTTGAATCCTAATGATAATGCATTGAATATATGTGAACCAATTACAGGCTCTTATGATCCAAATTCAAAAGATGTAATTCCTCGTGGACAGGGAACTCCTGGATATATTACGGTAAATGATTCAGTGTTATTTTACACAATACATTTTCAGAATACCGGTAACGATACAGCATTTACAGTAGTAGTAGTTGACACTTTATCTCAATTTGTTGATCCTGGTACAATTGTTCCCGGTGCGTCAAGTCATCCATATACTTTTAGTTTAACAGAACATGGAATACTCACTTTTAGATTCGATAATATTTTACTCCCGGATAGTAATATTAATGAACCGGAAAGTAATGGATACTTTAATTATACAGTTCATTTAAAACCAAATTTACAAATTGGTACTGTAATTGAAAACAAAGCGTCAATATTTTTTGATTTCAATTCTGCAATTGTAACAAATACCACAATAAATACAATTGCATCTCCATTGCAGATTAATGAAATAGCAAATAATGCTAAAGTAGAGGTATATCCAAATCCGTTTAAAAATATAACAACGTTTGAAATTAAATCTGAAAACTCAAAAATGCCATATAATTTGGAGGTGTTTGATATGCTAGGAAAAAAGGTTAGGGCAATAGAAAATATTAATTCTACTACATTTAAGTTTTCAAGTGATGATTTAGAAAGTGGAATTTATTTGTATAAGGTGTTAAGTTATGATAAAGAAATTGGTAAAGGGAAAATGATTGTAGAGTAAAAAACTTGTAATATATAACTCCAATAAGGGTTAGAGAAAACCTTACAGCATGGCAATGGCGAGAAAATGATTATTTGTATTAGTTGTTATGTTTTCTTATGTCTTTGTCTAAGCTGACACATGCATGATCCGGTAAGCATTTCGGTAATGTCAGAATGTAAAGGTAGGTTATCGCGCTCCCATTCAACTAAACCACCTGCAAGATTTGCAATGTTTGTGAAACCTTTTTCTGTTAAAAAAATAATAGTTTCTTTGCTATGAATACTAGTGGCATCAGCTATTACAAGTGGTTTGTCTTTCGGTAAATTTATATATAATTCTTCAATTTTACTTGCCGGACAATATATAGTTTGTTTTACATCAAATTTTTTACATCCAATCATAAAATCTTCACGAACATCAACAAGAATAGCTTCTTCATTACAAATATCATATGTTTCTTTTGGT